>NZ_CABTML010000008.1:0-24215 GCF_902485895.1 uncultured Anaerobiospirillum sp.
AGGTATAAATTATTAAAGTTAAAAAACTGGCAGTCAATCAACGGCATATTTAAAGGCCGATGATTTAATATGCAAAGATTAGTTGACTAGTTTAATACCGCTTGATAGGCGCTGGTATGTAGTTGTCAGTGAGTTCTGTACATTTGAAAGGTAGCGCTGGCCCTGAAGAGCTGAGTAATTGGTGTTCACATATACTGCCATGGGGATACTCCTTACTTTGACAACTTGCTGTAAGTCCAAAGTGAAGTGTCACAGCAGTTGATCAAATGTTTGTTTGATCGATAAATTGAATCAATCCTTTAACCATCTGTTCGATGAGGTGTATCTAGGGGAGTACCAACACATATAAAGCATGTATAAGTAAGTTGTTGAAACATGCATGTGTTTGGGCTTTATGCGCTAAAATCCTTGTATGGAAACGTTCCGACCATGTAAAGGCTCAATGTCTTTTGATGAGAAGTTAAATTGTTGTATCTATTGAAAATTATTTTCAAAAATACAAAAAATCATGAAATACAAAAAGGCCGGGTCGGTTAGGACGCGGCCTTTGTCAGGATACAGTGTGGTGGGCACTGTTTAACGTGGTGCTAGTTGTTGGATGGAGCACCGACGTTGGTTGTTAGGTGGGTAGTAGACTAAATGCTACTTTCTCTTGGCATCGAGTACAAAACCACCCTTGCCATCAGGACTGTAGTGAACGCCGTTAGGGCCGTTATAGCCGCCAGCGCCGTCTTGAGTCACAATGCCAGCTGGAGTCTTTAAGATACCCTCACCACTATTGAAAATCACGCCATCAGGACCAGTGAAGGTACCGTCGCCCCCTGACATATAAAGATTGCCGAGGTTGTCAGTATAGTTACCTGCACCATCAGGAGTAATAGTCTCAGGAATTTCAACATCAGCTGCTGCAGCGATGCCAATAAAGCCTGTACATGCTAAAACGCATGTTGTCAAACAAAGTTGTTTAAACAGCCTCATACAAAGACCATCCCTTGTAAATTGCTCTATCATTTAAGCTCTCATGAGCTCTAGGCATTTTAGTGGATTTTTACTGTCAATGCCTAGATTTGACAGCACACCTAATAACAATCTAATTACAACACTTTTTGTACGCTATGACCGTGCCTACAACTCATTTGAGCCATACGTAAAAGGTCAGAATGGTGCAAAAAAGCGGCACATTGCCGTATGTATTAGCTTTGTAGCGATTGCAAAAGAAACTGATTAAACATCAGAGTGCTGTAGCACTCTGATGGAGTTACAGGTAAGTGCGCTTAAACTTCTTGAGATCATCGCTATCAATGTTCAAGCGAGAGCCAATGTGTTTAATGCAGCATGCTGCTAATTCATGGCCGGCTTCAATGGCGTTATGCAGTGGCTTGCCTTTGATTAAAGAGGCAATGATACCGGCACTATGGCAATCGCCAGCACCAGTTGCATCCACCACTGGTAGAGGCTTGATACTAAAGTTATAGCAGCGTGACTTATACGCTACCATGCAGCCATCCTTATCTAGAGACACGATAACTGGGGCACTAGTGCGACTTGAGAGGCTCATGATGCCCTTGTATATGTCTCTTTGACCAGTAAAGAGCTCAAGCTCCATACGGTTGCAGTGCACGATAGGATTTAAAGAAAGTAGGATCTCAATAGCCTCAGGGCTGATGTACTCTAGTCTTGCACCTGCATCAAAGAACACGACCACCTTACCTAAGAGGTTTTGCTCTTGTAACTTCTCTTTTAAGCGGCTTAAGTAGATTTCGCCACTCTTGGCAAAAAGATCAAAGCCTGAGATGTAGATAAGAGCGGTCTTACTCAGATCAAGATCATCAAACCACTCAGCTTTAGCATGGTTCTCAATACCAGGAACAGTTACGAAGGTGCGCTCACCATTGCGATCGACCATGCATAAGCAATAGCCGCAGTCATACTTGACTGTCTCATCAATGATGAAGTTGCTCTCATCATAACCATCGCTTAAGAGCTGAGCTTTAATAAGATCAGCATATGGGCCATTGCCCATTGGGACTTTGAGCTGATGGGTAATGTCCAAAGTTCTTAAAGCGTGAGCTACATTTAATGGACAACCACCAACGCCCTTGTTGAGCTCACGAGCATGAGCATCACCGCCAGTTTCAGGCACCTTATCAAGGCCTAAAGTGACATCTACAAAAGCGCCACCAAAGAGTAAGACATTAGCCTCAGGACGCTCTTGTAGTATCTCGCTAAGTGAGTAGCTTAGCTCGTTTTCAGGGTAGGTCTTAAAGCCTGCCTTGAATGCACGCAGCACTTCTAAATAGTCCTTTGGCGAGCCTAAGTGGTGTTTGTCAGTGAAGGTGCTCTGCAGTCTAAAGATGAAAGAATCGGTGACGATACCTAAATCTTTCTTGGAGTAATCAAAGAGGTTTTCAAGGCTCAGATGATCATCCCAGTGCAGTACCAAGATCTCGTCGAGTTCAGGGTGTTTGCTGCGAGCTTGAGGTGAGAAGCAAATGTAGCCATTGCCATTCACATATGGAATTTGACCGACGCACTCCAGATCAACTTGCTTGTATTCACTTGCATTGATGGCATCAGAAGAGTCCATTTGCTCTACATTAGACTCGACGTTGTCTTGGCAGCCCTCTGAGTCAAGGTGAGGATCACTCATCATGTCAGTGTCGTCGATGATAAGTGGCTCATCTTGGGTTTCAATGTCTGCTGTAAACTGAGCGTTCTTAGGAGCATAGACATCGACATATATGCCGTTGACCTTGAACACAAGGCTATCTTTGAGACGCTGCAAATAAGCTGCAGCAAACTCTGGATTGTCAAACTTAGTAGTCGGCAATCCAGCCTTAACTAAAGCAGGTGAAATACTGCTGTCACTGTCAGTAAGCTCTTTAAGACCATCTGAGCATAGCTGTTTAAACTCCTCATCGGACTCCACCTCTACACGGCTCTTAACAATCTCAGTGTAGCAAGGCATGGAAGTATAAGCTCCCATCTCCTTAAGAGCAGCAACAGCCGGCTCAGAGTCGGATAAATCAGCACTTTGTTGCAACAGACGATGCTCTACATCCTCTGGTGGGGATTGGTAGAGACGGAAATCGTCATCATCAATCTCAACCCGTGGATAGAAGAAAATCTTATCCTGGTCAAAGAAGATGTGATACTCATTGAGCTTAGGATTAACCTTTAGGTACTCTTCATCTAAACGCACCCAGCCACACAGACTGCCTGGGATTTGAGAGACGAGCGTGCCTGCAAAGCGACCATTGTCATCAAGGAGCATATAGCCAGACAGATGATCATGCTTAAGCTGCAGACATAAAGCAGGGTGCTCAACTAAAGCATCGATTTGTGAGCCATCAGGAGCTAAGAATGAACGACAGCCTGCTGCTGGATCACAATCGCGAGCAAAGACACCAATGTTCTCTTTACCTTCAAAGGCATCATGTACAGCCGCATCCACCATTGCCTCAGCTGCATCTTCAAAGTCAGCAGTATCGAGCGGATCGACATTAGCAATGTCATTAGACTCATCTACAGATGCAATTGGAGTGGTTTGACTAACTGCCTCAAGTACTTTGTTAAGGTAGTCCGTATCAAAGCGCTGCATGCCGAACTCTTCAAAGTTCGGATCATCAGGGTAAGAGTAGGCATCAAAGTATTCAAAAGTTCCGTTGTGGTAACGCACAATTAAATACTGCAGCTCTGGATGCAGACCAATGTACATAGGCTCAAAGAGTACCCAGCCATTGTCCTTAGTGCCAATAAAGCTACCAGCGTAGACCTCAGTGCAGCTAGATTGATTCTCTGCGCAGCACTCATAGGCAAATACGCATAGCTGACCATCCTTTGGAGCAAGCTTTAAATTGAGCTTAGGAGGGTTGTTAATGGGCATTGAAGCCTGAGCAGAGCTTGATGAGCCTGAGTGCTCTTGAGCATCATCGATCATGCGCTCTAAGAAGCCGCCTGAGTTCTTCTCTAACTGCTCCTCAATTTGCATATCTAAGCGCTGATCTGATACCAATAAGTCTTCATCATCAGCTGGTGATGGGCCTAGATCATAGGCTGATGGTGAGCTTTGTAAGGTCAGTTCAGATGCATCAAAACTATTATCTGCGCCAATATCACCATCAAAGTTGGTGATATTGCCTGAGTCTAAATCTGATACAAAGGAGCCATGAGAGGTCTGTGCATCAAAAGGATCAATACCATCTAAATCAGACTCGTTAGGCTCTTCGATAACACAATCATTGGCAGTACTTAAGTTAGCATCGCCAACTATGGCACGAGTAATAGGCAGTGACATATCTGATTGAGTATCGCTAAGCTCTAACTCAACTTGGGCATCAGAGTCATCTAACAGTGGCTCATTGTTGTGGATAACAGCATTGATTTCTTCTTGAGCTGCTTGAATTTCTGTATCGCTAACAACAGGCTCTTCTTCATAAATATAATCAGTGACGCTTAAGGAAGAGCGATCAAGCTTAGCAGTAGCGTCCTTGTTCATCTTTAAGAATGAGTAGATAAAGAAGTCTGGTGTCTGAGCAAACGCCTTTTCTGTCTCTTCATTGACGTTATAGAACCATAGCTTGTCATTGTATGAGTAGACATAGAAGTCAGAAAGATATGGGCGTGGAGTTAAGTACTCTGTTTCAAAGCACAACCAGCCTTCTTTACCAAAGGACACAATGCTACCAGCTAATCTGTCGATCTTATTTACTAAGATGCCGTTTTCACGCTTTGGAGTGTAGTAACCAAAGCCGCCATTTTTATTTTCAGATGGAATGAGATTGAGCTTTGGGCCGTCCTTTAATGATGAAATTCCACACAGCACAAAGCTTTGGCTATCTTCTGCTAAGATGCCAAATTGCTTTTGCTTAGCTTTTAAAGCAAGCACACCAAGCTCAATACCAGCGCTTCCAGAGGTAGTATCGCTTGTAGATGTATAAGCGCTTGAGGTACTTACATTGGTTGGATGCTCTGCATAAGGATTTAGCTGAGGTTGATCAAACTCTGATGCTGCGTCACTCTCTTGAGTAGATGAGCTATTAGCTTGTAAGTTATACTGATCTTCATAGCTTAGTGAAGCCTCATCATTATCAATTAAGCTGCTGCTTTCCTTATTGCCACAATCTAAAGCATCATCCTCGTCATACGGAATAACAGCGTCGGCTGCATCAATGCCATCTAAAAGCATCTTTTCTACAAAGGCATCGAAAATTTCAGGGCCATTGTTCTTAACGAAGGTAATTGCTCTGCATGGCGCAGCAATGTGACTGTAGCCTCTACGCTCGTAGAGGTTTAATGCTATCTCGTAATTAATGAAATCAAGGCATGGCTTGAGTTGATCAATAAAATTGTCTATGTGTTCCCCATCTTCTGTGTAGAACAATTCTTTGAGATAGTTTCTTGTAATTGGACTTGTATAGTCACTACTTGCAAGTAACTCTAAATTGATGAAGTGCTCATAAAGGATGGTGCTGCGTGCGTCATCTAAATTCTCAACATCTACTCCATCTATAAGATCCACAAATATCTCGTGAAGCACGGACAACATTTTGAGGCTATTTTCAAAAGTACGTTGTCTAAGTTGAGATTTGAGCTCAGGAGAGAACTTAGGGCCAAGATCATCCTCTGAAAAAGTGTAGTGGCGGGCAAGCCAGAACATCCCATCTCCAGGGAAGGTAGCGTCTGTGTCATAGATACGCAGGCGATTACCGTCCATGTAGCCATAGCGATAGATAAGCTCTGGATGTTTTTCTAAGAAACTTGGTTCAAATATTACCCAGCCAGTCTTTTGGGCAGGGGTCATGATTTTGCCTACTACATCGCCCTTAGCTTTAGACTTGGATTTACGTGATTTGCTCTTTTTCTTGGACGCTGTATTGTCTTCTTCAAGCTCAAGTACTGAATAGCGATTGCCCTCAATCTTTACTGCTTTAACCGGGGCATTGTAAATATCGCTTAATGGCTTGATAGAACTTTGTGCAATAGCTGTTGCGCTTGGGATTTCATCATGTAGGTTTAGATAGAGTGCTAAACCATGTGCTCTTGTTCTTGAAGGAATTAAGCAGCTAAGTAGTTTGCGTATGGCTTTGTGCACATTTGGATAGCCAACCATGCAAGCTTCAGCATTAAAGTAGTGCAGAACACCGTCGTAACTTAAGATGGTGTAATTGGCAAACTCTGGATAGTGATAACAGAAAATATTATTGAGCAGCAATACTTCAATTTTTTCACTATATGAAACTGTAACAAAGTGGCCAATAGCAGTATCGTATTTGCCAAAGATGGCTGATTTTATAGGCGTCTTAAGTAAACTTGCACTAATGCAGCGAAATGCAAAATCAATTTTAAGATCAGGATGTTCACGCAATGAGGCATGCTCAACGCCATCAAAGGTTAAGAGAGTCTTCGGCTCGAATGACTCATCTTCTTTAATGGTATTGATAACTTCATCTAAGGATAAGCAATCAATCAGATTACTAATTGGGCTTAGAGAATAGTCGCCGTTATTTTTCGCAGACTCAATCTCAACTAACTCATTTACCTTATCCGTCAACCCATGAATGGCAAAGGCTTTAAGGACAGTCTCGGTATAATGAGGGTGTTCATCAAATTTTAAGAAATTTTGAGGTACAAAAAAACGAGCTAAAGCAGAGAAAATACTTTCATTAGTAAAAGTTTTAAGCTTCGGATCCTCAACTTGAAGAACACTGGTAATTTTGTTGGCAAAGTCAAAAAGATAGTAGTTATCGCACTCTATGTCTGTAGTTAGACCACGTCTGCTAGCTTCAACAATTTTATCCTTGACTAGTTTGTAACTAAGACACTTGATGTTTGGGTGTTCGTTAACAAAGAAAGGATCAAGGATAATGTAGCCTTCGGATTGATGGTCATATACATAGCCAGCGTATATTTTAACGGCATAGAGCTCTTCGACATCCATTGTAGACACGTCTACATGGTTATCATTTTGCTCTTCTTGCTCTTCGATAGCATCAACCTCTTCATCATTAACTAAAGCATTGCTATGCTCCGCATTCATAACAGGATCTGCTTTAGTAGGACGAATAGTTAAAGCATCAGATAAAGCCATAGCTAGAGGGCTAGACTTAGATGACACCATGGCGTCAACATAAGAGAGCGCATCTTTGGCTAAAGTTTTAGCGCGATCAAAACGTGATTTATCAAGCGTATGTCTTCTCAGTGCTTTAACAAAAGCTGAATCTAAAGTCTTAGCTTCAGTTACAAGTCCGCTGCTCTCAGCGCCTTCAGGAATATGATCCTTATCGGTGAGCTTAATGTAGAAGATCTCAGTACGGTTCTTCTCTTCATTACGCGAAATCGAGTACTTAACATTCGCTAAGCTTTGGATTGGTGACAATAAGTCACGGTTATTTGGGTCAAACTTCATTTTTTGCGGAGCCCTGAGAAAACTAAGGGTATATCGAAGCTATCCACGCCTCCATCATTAAAGAAGCGGCATGGGGATTAGGTTTAAGTCATTATTGTACGGCATTTGCTATCAATGCATAGCAAAAGTGCAAAAAAGATCATAACTGCACTAGAGATTAGTACTCATATTGCAACCATCTAACAGTACAAAATGACCAAAACATACACAGCTACAGCACTACCATAGTCAGCACTGTTGCCGTACACAAGCACAATTTAGGCTAAAACTAAGCATTTGCGACAGATGATCTTGGTATTGTGATCGCTCTCAAACGAACTAACGCTTTTTCAAATGCGATCAGCGCATGCATCCAATCGATCAACACACAAACAGGATCACCACCTCAACCTCAAGCAAAAACGTAATAATCACACGGCCAATCATCCCAATACCACGCAAGCTTCAATCAAATGCCAATGAAGAGATCAGAGAGCATTCAACAAGGCAAACCAAACTAAGCCGATCACAGCACAGCAAAGCCTACCCAAAATAGGCTAAGGCCGGCCAATACAAGCCAAGAGCCAAATAAGATAAACAAGCCACGCAAGCAGCACTAGCAGCTCATGCACAAGGATCAGCACAGTTAATGACCTTGCTGCTGCAGCAAGATAAAGAAATCGCCACTCATGAACTGGACGTTGACTTGAGCAGGCTAAAATCAGTCTGTTGAGGCAAAGTGCAAGAAGAGATGAGAGAAATTCTTGGCAGAGTAGAGATGGGACTTTGAAAAGTAGTGGCTGATTTCGCTATACAAGGTGGCTATAGCAAGATCAGCCAGAAAGGAAAAAGGATGGCAATGTAGTGGGGCAATTAACAGCTACTACTCATCTAAGATGTAACCGCCGTTGCCATCTGGGCTATAGACATAGCCATCTTCGGTGACCCAATTGCCTGATTCATCTGGGGTGATAAGCTTATCATCGGGAGTTATGTATGAGCCGTCAGAGTGCTTGTATAAAGTAAAGTCTGGGCCTTTGAGATTGCCATAAGAATCAGGCACATAGGTTCTGCCCAAATCGTCTTGATAGTTGCCACCTGAGTCTTTCCAAACATGAGATGGCAGCATGTCATCGCTAGCTTGGGCACTAAGAGCTGTCGATAAGAGCACAGCGCACACTGGCACAGAGATAAACATAGAGATTGAGTGTTTCATAATCCACCCCCAAAGCTAGTTGTTCAAACGCAAAGACTATCTAATAGCCGAGCTTAGCTAAGCGTAGATATACCACATATCAAATAGGCTAAACGCGTATATTTATTAAATTTGTCTGTAAAATTGATCGTTTGTCTAAACACTTATGAGCAATATCACAACCTTGCACCATCACTTGCAGATAGCAAAGTAAATCGCACTATAGCTTTGCGCTTTCACAGGCAAGATCATTGACCAAACTAAAACACAAGCAATCCAGGCAAAAGTCACATCCCACCCCTCAAATCTAAAGCTACCAACAGCAGTGAAAGTGGTACAAACCTAAAGGCCTAAAGGCGTAATCAAGACAAAATCAAAATCATTAGCCGTACCAAAAGTAAGACTCAAGCAGGGCTTACGCCACTAAAAGATGCGTGGGTGGTGATTGCGTATTAATGCCTAAAGATTAATCAACATCACTAAAGTCACCTTGTTGAGAGTGGTGGCTTGTCTTTACATTGCAATGCATAGAATTCCCTTTCCTTGAATCGCAAAACGATAAATCTGACTTACCCGAGTACCTGCTGCAAAGAGTCAGCTGCAGAAGAAATAAGGCAGGGAGGCAGCGCTGCAGAGATCTTGGGGGCAATGAGGTTAGGTTGATGGCTAATAAAAGCTGATGGACATGATGAATTTTGCAGTATGTGGGCTGGTAAGCTGGATTTTAAGGCGGGCTGCTGAGCTTCTTTGCGGAATATTGCGCTAAGTTGTGGATCATAGTTGTGCAAAATTGGTTGTGGTTTAAGATTTTGAACTAAATTGGGTCAAAATTGAAAGATAGGAGAAATTTTGCACCAGTGCAATGCAGGGTACGGCTGGAGTAGGTGGTGATGACAAAAGCGCATGTATATGGGCTTTTATGGAAGTCTCGTTTGTCTTTAGTGGCGTTTAAGTGACTTTTTAGAAGATCGGCTGGTACTTTTCAACAATCAGTACATACATATAATGACTCTAAGTTTCGAACACAGTTGATCACAGAATATGTTTTAAACATGTGCGAGTGAAGATCAACTGAAATGGTCGTAGTTACTTCAAATCAGACTATTTAGTTGAGGTAAGAAGTGCTGGACACTCAAGTGCACTTTCTTGCTATGGGTAACAACAAGCAAAATACAGGGAGCAAGGCTTAGTTAGCTAAGCGATCAAATCTAGTAAGGCATGTGAATGCTGCTAGCATTTATCTAAATGCAACTTAGTCTTGTGGTTAGCTGAGTTTGAAACTTACTAATGAGGCAGACGTTTTGTTCTGGGCTAAATGAATATAGTCCATGACAAGAGTCTTAATCTTCCCTTGCCATGTTTAGTTGTCCAAATGGACAGTCATGCTTCTCTTGTTAAATGAGTTTTGGCTATGAATTTACACGAGTATCAAAGTAAGGAGCTACTGCGCTCCTACGGTTTACCGATTGCTGACTTCCGCGTTAGCACCAAGGCCTTAGGCATCGGTAAGTTTGCATATGAGCTATCCCCAGGCCCATTTGTATGCAAATGCCAGGTTCATGCTGGCGCTCGTGGTAAAGCCGGCGGCGTTGCCGTAGTGAACTCTCCAGCTGAGGCCGAGGCATTTGCCGCTAAGTGGTTAGGCTCTCGTTTAGTTACCAATCAAACTGGTCCTGAGGGCAAGCTGGTTTCCCGTATTTTAATTGAAAGAGCTACCCAAACCGTTCGTGAGCTCTATGTAGGCGCTACTATTGACCGTACTACCTCAAATCTGACCATCATGGCAGCTGAGGGTGGTATGTCAATTGAAGAAATGGCCGCTCAAGATTCCTCACGTATCTTAAAGTGCAATATCGATTTATTAACCGGCCCTCAGCCTTATCAAGGTAGAGATTTAGCCTATAAGTTAGGTCTCAAGGGCAAGCAGGTTAACGAGTTTGCCAAGATCTTTATGGGTATCTCACGTGCATTTATTGACCTTGATTTGTCATTAGTTGAGATTAATCCACTGGCAGTTACTACTGAAGGCTCTTTAGTCTGCTTAGATGCCAAGATTAACCTTGACTCATATGCTCTGTACCGTCACCCAGATTTATTAGAGCTTGATGATCCATCTCAAGAAGATCCACGTATTGCACGTGCTGTAGCTTCTAACTTCTCATACGTACCTTTAACTGGCTCCATTGGTTGCTTAGTTAACGGTGCTGGCCTTGCAATGGGCACTATGGACATCATCAAGGCATGCGGCGGCGAGCCAGCTAACTTCCTTGACGTAGGCGGTACTGCTACTAAAGAGCGTGTAATGGAGGCCTTCAAGATCATCTTGGAAGATTCCAACGTTAAGTGCATCTTTGTAAACATCTTCGGCGGTATCGTACGTTGCGATCTCATTGCTGAAGGTATTTTGGGTGCAGTACATGAAGTAGGCACCAAGGTTCCTGTAGTAGTGCGTCTTGAGGGTAACCACGCTAAAGAAGGTGGTGAAATCCTCTCAGGCAGTGGCTTAGATATCACTGCAGCACAAGGCCTGCGTGAGGCAGCCATGCTCGCAGTAGAGAAGGCTTCCGCCTAATTTGTACCGCGCAACCAACCAACAACATAAAAACAACAGCGACCAGCTCCATAAGCTCCATAAATCGACCGCCTAGCAACTACATGCAGAAAAACTGCAGCAGCAGTTGCAGCAGCCATAGAAGAACGCAAGATCAATAAAGATCAATGGCTGTAAAGGATGGTCGGAGCTTGCAAAAGCTTTAGTCTGTTTGGTTTGTTGGTAGTTGCGTAAGAGAACACAAACAAGTGTAAGAAAGGTTTTTTATGAGTATTCTCATTAACAAAGATACCAAGATCATTTGTCAGGGTATTACTGGTTCTCAAGGTACAGCACACTCTACTCAGTGCCTTGCATACTGTGATACCAAGTTAGTTGGTGGTGTAACCCCAGGTCGTGGCGGCTCCACCCACTTAGGTCTGCCTGTTTTTAATACCGTGCAAGAGGCTGTGGATGTAACCAAGGCTACTTGCTCCATGATCTTCGTGCCACCTCCATTTGCAGCTGACTCAATTTTTGAGGCCATTGATGCAGGTATCGAGCTTATCGTATGTATTACCGAAGGTATTCCTGTAATCGACATGCTGCGTGTTAAGGCTCGTCTGCGTCAGTCTAATACCATGCTCATTGGTCCAAATTGCCCTGGTGTAGTAACTCCAGGTGAGTGTAAGGTAGGCATTATGCCAGGTGCCATTCACTCAAAGGGTAAAGTAGGTATCGTATCTCGTTCCGGTACTTTAACTTACGAGGCAGTTAAGCAGACTACTGATGCTGGTTTTGGTCAGTCTACCTGTGTTGGTATTGGCGGCGATCCTGTACAAGGTTCTAACTTCGTCGATATCTTAAAGCACTTTGAGGCAGATCCTCAGACTGAGGCTGTGGTCTTAGTAGGCGAGATCGGCGGCACTTCCGAGCAGGAAGCTGCAGCTTGGATTAAGGAAAATATGACCAAGCCTGTAGTTTCCTACATTGCTGGTGCTTCAGCTCCAAAGGGCCAAAGAATGGGTCACGCTGGCGCTATCATCTCAGGCGGCCAAGGTACTGCCATTGCTAAGCAGCAAGCTCTGCGCGAAGCTGGAGTAACTGTAGTTCCAACTGCAGCTGATATTGCAGATGGTCTACGTGAAGCTACTGGCTGGAACTAAACAACAGCAGCTCCACACCAACAGCTCACTAAGCCAAGAAAAAAATATTAAAGCTAGCGCCCAAAGCCAATCCAAGCAAAGCTAAGCAAGGCAAAGCAAGCAATTGCCCCGGCGCAGCTTAATTCCATCCCAAAGCCTCAGGTGATGTGTTCGCCTGGGGCTTTGTGCATCTAATGCCTGCAGATTAAACCACCACCATCTGCAGCAAACCGACACTGCAAATCAAAAATACAAGCCAACAGCCACAAGCCCCAGAGCTAAAGAGATAGCACCACTAGTCCTTCAAGACCCTTTGGCCTAGCAGCTAAAGAGCAAAATGGCATTAGTGACCAGCCAGCCTATATCGCAACGCCATCAGCATCATCTGCAGCCAAATATAACTACATCATAATCCTCATCAGAAGCAAAATATCGTTGTGCCATCAGTCTCTTTTGCAGCCAAATATCGCAGTGCATTCAGTCTCACTCGCTGAAAATAGTGGCGCATCATCATAGTAATCTTAACCAGAGTGATACTTCATCTAACATCCGACGCTTAATGCTCCAGATAGTTAAAGGATGATGGCA
This sequence comes from uncultured Anaerobiospirillum sp., assembly GCF_902485895.1. Taxonomy (NCBI): domain Bacteria; kingdom Pseudomonadati; phylum Pseudomonadota; class Gammaproteobacteria; order Aeromonadales; family Succinivibrionaceae; genus Anaerobiospirillum; species uncultured Anaerobiospirillum sp. Next base: position 12,846 of record NZ_CABTML010000008.1, read on the forward strand.
CAGAACGCAGCGGCAGATAGGGTGGAATGCATGATTTTAACTATCAAAATTAATAATATTGCATGTAACTTTTGTTACATGGTGGATATTTTGCGTAAAGATCTAGGATATAAGCTGCTCATCATTAAAAGGGGTTTGGGGTCATTTTAGTATGGTAGAAAGTGTAGCTTTTTAAGTAGAGTGGTCTTGTTTAGGAATGCTGCTTAAGTGCATGTAATATGGCCCTGAGGCGTGAAACGATACAGTATGTTACAGTCAGAAATTGGGCCTATGTCTAAAATTTGGTGCTTTTTTAGGGGTTGAGTTTTTCTAGATACACGCAAATTATGATGTTCATCAAAAATTAGTTACGTGAATGTAACTGTTACATAAATTACTACCATAATACACATACCAAGAATTGCTTATATCGCGAGATATCAGCGGTTTGGTGACAGTTTTTGTAGTTTTGTATTGCTGTTGTTTGGTGTAACAAGTTACATGCATTATTTAGTTAAATGTATGGAATTTAAATGTTTTGAGTGTGTGTTGTGGCATTTAAATGGCGTAAATATCGCACTTGTTAACAAAAACAGCCTTGCATCTTTGTAGACCGCACCCTTTACGGGCGTAGAAAAAAATATGTTGTATCTACAATCATGCTTGTAGTGGCGCAAATAGGCCACCTAGCAAAACAAAACTACAAAATACTTTGTGTATTTTATGGTGCAGTGATGCGTTTGCCTAAGTTTTTAGATTAAGTTGTCAGTAGGCAAAAGGTGCACGAACTTGCCTTACGCACATTAAGGTGTGCTTTATAGCCACGATAGATGGTCACAAGGCTACTTAGTCTTAATTGCATGAATCTAAATGATCATGGAAAAGCTTAAGTCAGTAACCATCTAAAAAGGCTGATGAGTTTTACTATGTGCTCTCCTAGCAACAGTTAGGAAAGAGCAGCAAATCTCTTAAGCATTCAGCTTAACATTTGTTAAAGACGAGAATTGTCATGAGCAATCCACTTTCTGCATTGTTCAATTTATACAATGCACGCACAGATAAGCACTCTCAGTGCAACCACGACGAAGGGCCCATCAATAATGCCACTTCACAAGTGGCTACGCAGTCATATTGCCCAGTGCCTGTGTTTGAGGCATTGCATGAAAAGCGAAAAGACCACAGCCAAGATGTTGCTGTGTCTTCAAGTGCGTTTGCAAAGAGCTCTAACTATTTAGTTGCTCAAGAGGTAAAGGCAAGCTCCAATTTATTTCCTGAGGTCAGTGCTGACAATAATCAAGACTCAGCAAGTATTATCCTGAACAAGGTTCCAGCTATTGTTGCTTACGGAATCTACAAACAGTGGATGATACGCCGCCGTTCTTTGCTAGCTCGTCCTAATGAGGTTATTGGCGAGACTAGTGAAATGGTCTTCTACACTACTGCCTTACTGCTAGTAGAAACCATGGTCTATGCAATGCGTGCCGATGGACGTATTGATCAAGATCATTTCCAATCTTTGCGTGACTTCTGTCAGGCCGTCTTTAACAATCACATTAATAATGTTCGTGGTGAGATTGATAATCTGTTAACTATCCACCTCGATCCATATTCTTTAGCCAGCAAAGTTCGCTTTGCAGAAGAAAGTCTCGACATCTATCTGCTCTCAGCTGTAATGCTCAGCACCCAAAATCCTTTAGAGCAATCATACTTAGAGATGCTCTCTGCATGCCTTGGCATTGGCCCTTCAGCTCGTCGTGAGCTCGACCGCCGTGCAATGCGTATGCTTACTCATGATGATGACCTTACCCAAGGTCGATATGTCAGTGCTTGTGCTAGTTTCTAGGCAGCAAGACTAACACTACAACTACAGCAAGCTGAGCTAAGCGCACACCCAGCGCACAACTCAAGCTGCAGCACATTCATCAAATCTTATGCACATCATCTAAGCGCAGCCTCAGACACAATCGGGGCTGCCTCAAATCATCCCATCTCAATATGTGCACGCCCACCGTTAGCGCATCAAGTAAACTAACCAGCCCATCAATTTAACTCACCAGCGCAGCATCTCTTAGCGTAAAAGCGCTCTTGCGCACCGCGAAAGTTTAGGCCGCCAATTAAGCAGTCCAATACAGATTTCTTCATCGTAACTTTGAGCTAGTAGCTTTTCATAAAAGTACTGCCAGCAGACTCTTGAGCAGCTAAGTTAGTCATAGCGATTTATGGGGCTCAAACAGAGCTGATCTTCATAAAGCACTCTAAAAGAACGGTCTTGGCAAGCTCATGTCCATAACCCGCATGCTCAAATCACCACGGGCTAAACGTGTGCCTTGGCAAAAGAGCACTGAAGACAAATGCAATTATTCTGATCGCTGAGTTGTCGTGAGAAAAAGCGGCTTTAAAAGATAAGTGCGCTGCTGTTTGAAAATGCAGGTATCGATTGTTGAGGGTGATAGCTCGATGTTGCTTGGCACAGCTAGCTGATGGCAGATAGCAAAGAGCTAATTCATGCGTGAAAAGAATGGTGGTAGTGCTGATGTTTTTGATGGTGAGAAAAGCATGCTAAGAACTTGGTTTTTATGCCTAGTGTGGGGCTAGGTTTTGGAGCATTTTGCTGCTTAGTTGCCTTACAAATGGCTTATGTTTGTGAGTTTGCATGTCAACAGAAATTGCACACAAAAATTGATAGAGTATTGCAGCTGATAATATTTGATCAGGCTTATAAAAATGGCGATCAAAAGGCCTCTAGATAGGGTTTAATAGCTTTGCACACAAGTTAATCCTGATGGAAAAACGCTTTAGTTAGAATAGGCTAACTTTATTTTTGTTTAGACCTTGTAAGCGTAGGGTAACTTGATATAATACGTGGTGAGTTTTAGCTAACTATGGTTAGTTAAAGCAAACGTTAGATACTAAGCTTTGCACTCTGTGATACCGGTGCTTAAGCAAATATCTAACGAGGCTGATGATCTCTGAATCCTAACATCGCAGATGCATCGTCCGCTCGCCAAAGCGAATTTTTTAGGAAAGATCCTGAGTGGCAAGGTAGGCAAAATTCATTTACTACCAAACTTCCTTTCCGACCCATTAAAGAGTTAGACGGTTATCGTGTCGCAATCCTCTTTGTCTTTAATGGGCATTCAGGATGAACACTCCGTGCTTAGTGTACGGAGGTTCGAGTTTTGGACATATGTCCTTTATTTTTGATATTAAGGAACAAGCATGAGCGCAATTGTAGAGATCAAGGCCCGTGAAATTATTGACAGCCGTGGTAACCCAACCGTTGAGTGCGATGTAGTTTTAGACTCAGGCGCTTTCGGTCGTGCTTCAGTACCTTCTGGTGCTTCTACTGGTGTCCGTGAGGCCATCGAGCTCCGTGACGGCGACAAGTCCCGTTTCGGCGGCAAGGGTGTTTTAAAGGCTGTTGCTAACGTAAACGGCGAAATCCGTGACGCTCTTTTAGGCCTTGATGCATTTGAGCAGGTTCTCATTGACCGCACCATGATCAAGCTTGACGGCACTGATACTAAGGCTCGTTTAGGCGCAAACGCTATCTTAGCTGTCTCCATGGCAGTTGCTAAGGCTGCAGCTGACGAGGCAGGCATGCCACTGTACCGTTACTTAGGCGGTTCAGGCCAGATGGCTCTGCCAGTTCCAATGATGAACATCATCAACGGTGGTGCTCACGCAAACAACAAGCTCGACATCCAAGAGTTCATGATCATCCCAGTAGGCGCTCCTTCTTTAGCTGAGGCAGTACGCATGGGTGCTCAGACTTTCCACACCTTAAGCAAGATCATCAACGCTAAGGGCATGTCTACTGCAGTAGGTGATGAGGGTGGTTTCGCTCCTGAGGCTATTCACAGCCACGAGGAAGCTCTTGACCTCATTATGGAAGCTATCAAGGCCGCTGGTTACGAAGCTGGTAAGGACATCTTCATCGGCTTAGACTGCGCATCTTCTGAGTTCTACAACTCTGAGAGCGGCATGTACGAGCTTACCAAGCAGCAGGTTAACTACAGCATCGATCAGTGGATCGACGTTCTTGAGAAGTGGGTAAACACCTACCCAATTATCTCTATCGAAGACGGCGCTGCTGAGGGTGACTGGGCTGGTTGGAAGAAGCTGACCGATCGTTTAGGTTCCAAGGTACAGCTCGTTGGTGACGACTTATTCGTAACCAACCCATCAATCTTAAAGGAAGGCATCGAGAAAGAGACTGCTAACGCTATCTTAATTAAGGTTAACCAGATCGGTACCTTAACTGAGACCTTCGAGGCTATCGAGATGGCTAAGCGTGCTGGCTACACCGCTATCGTTTCCCACCGCTCTGGTGAGACCGAGGATGCTACCATCGCTGACATCTCTGTTGGTACCAACGCTGGCCAGATTAAGACTGGTTCTATGTCTCGTTCTGACCGTATGGCTAAGTACAACCAGCTCATCCGTATCGAAGAGGAGCTCGGTGAGAACGCTATCTACGGTGGCAAGACCTCTTTCTACAACATCAAGTTATAGTTTTTAAGACCCAATCCCTGTAGCTCAGGGATGATCTAAACTATATTAAGGCAGCAGCTAGTCCTCGCGATTACTGCTGCCTTTTTCATCTGTGCAGCACAAGCAAAGCCCATCTTCCAAAACAAATTCGCCCATCAAATCCACCACAACAAACTAGGGCTTACCATTGCAAAGCACCACCAAGCACTTTCAGATAGAAAAATCTAACTTCCGCAAACAAGCACTTTGGGGCACCCCCACGCTCAGAAAGCGCAATCGTCCTGCAAGTAACCCCAAGAAGACAAGATCACCTCTCGGTACGCAACAACTTGTTTGCAAATGCATGGCAGCAAAAATCAGTTGTTTCACATCAAAAGTGCTTAAGCATGGCGTACGACAACAAATCTAAATATCGAATAGCACCAAATACTGGGCACTCCCAGGCTGCCCAATTCTCGCAGGATATAGACACAATTAGGGCGTATAGCCCTTTCTCTTGGTCAATAGAGCTTGGCCATAAGGGTGCGAATGAGTTTTAGTTGCGCAAATGGCAATTGACCTATGTGTACGTGTTAGTATGCAAAAGGCCTCATGATGAGGCTACGCGCAGCTAGTTTTACTAATGTGCGTGCGTATCTGCATCTTAGTGCTTTTGGTATTTGAAATGAGAGGGTGGCGATGATCAAAGAGGCTATTGTTAAGATCGTATCCAAAATGGATCTTACATATGACGAAGCCTATACCGTTATGAATGAGATCATGTCTGGCGCTACGTCCGCCACACAAAATGCAGCGTTCTTGGCGGCATTATCGACCAAGAGTACCCGTGCTGAGACCATCGATGAGATTGCAGGTTGTGCTGCAGCTATGCGTGATCACTCAACTAAAGTTGAGGTGCCTTTTGAGGTCTTTGATATCGTGGGTACGGGTGGTGATAACGCAAACTCTTTTAATATCTCGACTACCTCAGCCTTTGTTATCGCAGCAAGTGGCATGAAGGTCGCCAAGCATGGTAATCGTGCGGCATCCTCTAAGTGTGGTACAGCTGATTGTCTTGAGGCGCTAGGCGTTAATATCGAGCAAAGTCCTGAGCAATGTAAGTTCTTGCTTGAGACTGTAGGCATGTGCTTTTTCTATGCCCAAAACTACCACAACTCTATGAAGTATGTAGGCTCGCTGCGCAAAGAGTTAGGCTTTAGAACAGTATTTAATATCTTAGGCCCGCTAACTAATCCAGCCTCTCCAAGTGCTCAATTACTCGGTGTCTATGATCCATCTTTAGTCGAGCCGCTAGCTAAGGTTTTAATAAGTCTCGGTGTTAAACGCGGTATGGTCGTATATGGCAAAAACAAGCTTGATGAGATCTCGCTTAGTGATGAGACGCTTATTTGCGAGTTCAAGAATGGCTGGTACAAGACTTATGAGGTTAAGCCTGAAGATTTTGGTATGCCGCGTGTATCCCAAGCAGAGTTTTTAGGCGGTGAACCACAAAAGAATGCTGCCATTACGCGCGGCATTTTAAGTGGTACAGTGCAAGGTAGTAAGCGCAATGCGGTGCTCTTAAACGCTGGTGCTGCTTTATACATTGGTGGCAAAGCTCCATCAATTGGTGAAGGTGCTGAGTATGCTGCTACCTTGATTGACAAAGGAGCCGCACTAGAGGTTCTCGATAAGCTAATTCAGCTATCTAAGCTTAATTAAGTAGATCTTAGCTAAAACGTAATGAAACGCACGCCTTAATTCATTGGCAAACGTGGCTTAGCAATGAGCAAAGTGCACCAAGTTGAGGAGATCGCATGTCCATTCTTGAACAGCTTACAGATTATGCAAAAGAGCGAGTTAAGATAGCTAAAACTCAACTAAGCTTAGACAAGCTTATGGCAGAGGTATCTACTCTGCCTCGTGGTGACTTTGTTTTTGAACAGCGTATTAAAAAGCGTAATCTCATTGGTGAGATTGCCTTTATTTGTGAGTGTAAGAAAGCATCGCCATCTAAAGGAATTATTGATCCAGTCTATGACTACTTAGATATTGCAAGAGCTTACGATGCAGCTAAGACTGACTGCATTAGCGTGCTTACTGAGCCTAAATGGTTTTTAGGCAGCGATAAGCACTTGCATGAAATAGCTAAGGCCGTCAGTGCACCATGTCTTAGAAAAGATTTTGTAGTCGATGATTATCAAATCTATGAGGCAAAGCTCCTTGGTACACAAGCAGTATTGCTTATTTGCTCGATTCTTAGTGATGCTCAGATTAAGCACATGCTTGAGCTTAGTAATGAGCTTGGTCTGTCTGCATTAGTTGAGGCTCATGATAGCGATGAGGTGAAGCGAGCCCTTGATTGTGGTGCGCGCATGATTGGTGTTAACAATCGCAACCTCAAAGATTTTTCTGTCGATACTTCAAACTCACGTCGTCTACGCACGCTTGTTCCGGATGACATTATTTTTGTCTCAGAAAGCGGCGTAAAAGATAGCGTGGACGTTAAAAACATAGTGGATTGTGGTGCCAACGCCATCTTAGTCGGCGAGGCGATGATGCGTTCACAAGATAAAAGCGCCATGCTTCAATCATTACGCAGCTACAAGGAGGTCTAGTTATGAGTGATATTGCTAAAAACAAGCTAGCTTCCACAGCTTGCGGCATCCACTTTACAAGCGATGAGCAGAGCATAGCTAACGAGACTTTGTATAACAATAAGTACTCCACATCAGATCCTGTCGCTATTAAGTTATGCGGCTTACGACGTGTTGAGGAGATTGAGCTGTGCAATGAGCTTGAGGTTGACTATATCGGCTTTATCTTTGTCAAAAAGAGCAAGCGCTATATCACTACCGATGAGGCCAAAACACTTAAAGAGCATCTGAACAAAAAGATCAAGGCGGTAGGCGTCTTTGTCGATGAACCCATTGAGAATATTGTGGCCCTCGCTAAAGAAAGCATTATTGATGTCATTCAGCTTCATGGCAAAGAAAATAATACCTATATTCAAAAACTAAGAGATGCCTTAGCAGCATTAGACACTCTTTGTATAGATACCATGCCGATTATCAAGGCAGTGGCGGTAAGTACTTTTGATGATATTGCACTTACCGATACCATCCATAGCGATTACATCTTGCTCGACTCTACCTCCGGCGGTAGTGGGGAGTCATTTAGCTGGCCCCTTGGGGGCTATATGAATCGACCTTACTTTCTCGCAGGCGGCTTAAATTTAGAAAATATTGAGACAGCCTTGCACACTTGCCACCCCATGGCAGTAGATGTCAGCTCAGGTATTGAGACTGACGGCATTAAAGACTTATCAAAGATGCGTTCTTTTGTTGCAAAAGTCCGTGCCTATACCCAAGCTAGCTAGCTAGCTAAGCAAGCAAGCAAGCAAGCTAAGCTAGCATAGCTAGCCACAGCAAACACCAAGCAAAAGATCACTAAACCTAGGCCTTACAACAGTCCATTACCAGCAAAGCCAACACAGCAACGCAACAGCAAGTTGCACCGCAATGCCCATAGCATGGCATTGCAATAGCCAGAGCAGGGCAATAGCAGCTCATAACACAAGCAGAGCATGCAATGCCCATAGCATGGCAAAACCCAGAGCATGGTAACCCCAAGAGCCGTGCACAAAGCTGCAGCTACTTCAAAGCAGGATAATGCAGCGCTTTGGATGATCTCAGTTGAGCTAAAGCTAATGGACGTGACACTGCTCTTTTATGGCTAAAAGGTGAGAGACATTGCAAAGCCAAAGTTCATTGCTATCTTAAGTTGAGATCATATTGGTATAGTGTGTGGCTGTTAGGCATTGGGTCGATAGCAGCTAGTCTGCTTGAAAACAAACACATCTTTGAGCATCAGATATAAGCACTTGAAAGATCATGATATGCATGCCTCTTGCGCATAAAGTTTAGGCATAGATGCAGTTTTTGCTAATGGTGCTTATAGCGGAGATTTTTAGATTATGACCAACCCGAAGGGACGTTTTGGTATCCATGGTGGACAGTACATTCCTGAGTCGCTGATGAACGCAGTGAATGAACTTGAGGAAGCATACGAGCACTACAAGAAAGATCCTGAGTTTATCAAGGAGCTTGATGACCTCTTTAATAATTATGCAGGCAGACCATCTCGTCTGTATTTTGCTCGTAAGATGACCGAAGATCTTGGTGGTGCCAAGATCTACTTAAAGCGCGAGGACTTAAATCATACTGGCGCTCATAAGATCAACAATGTTTTAGGCCAAGCTTTACTGGCTAAAAAGATGGGCAAGAAGTGCCTGATTGCTGAGACTGGTGCAGGTCAGCACGGTGTAGCCTCAGCTACTGCAGCAGCTTTACTGGGCCTTGATTGTATTGTGTACATGGGCAAAGAGGATACTGAAAGACAGGCTCTCAATGTCTACCGTATGCGTTTGCTCGGAGCTAAAGTGGTTCCTGTAACTGCAGGCACTGCTACCTTAAAAGATGCGGTTTCTGAGGCCATGCGCGAGTGGTGTACTCGTCTTGAAGACACTCACTATTGCTTAGGTTCTGCTGTAGGCCCGCATCCATTCCCAACCATCGTACGTGACTTCCAAGCTGTAATCTCAAGAGAGATCAAAGAGCAGATCTTAAAGGCTGAAGGCAGATTACCTGATGCAGTGCTTGCTTGTGTTGGTGGCGGCTCTAATGCTATTGGCGCTTTCTATCATTTCATCAACGACAAAGAGGTTGCTCTAATCGGTTGTGAGGCCGCTGGTCGTGGTATCGATACTGCCGAAACTGCAGCTACTTTCAATGTGGGATCAGTGGGTATCTTCCATGGTATGAAGTCTTACTTCTGCCAAGATAAGTTTGGTCAGATTGCCCCTGTATATTCCATTTCAGCAGGTCTTGATTATCCTGGTGTTGGGCCTGAGCATGCTGAATTGTTCGATTCACGTAGAGCTAAGTACTTCGCCATTACCGATGATGAAGCAGTGAATGCCTTTGAGTACTTATCACGTACTGAGGGTATCATCCCGGCAATTGAGTCTTCTCATGCTGTAGCCCAAGCCATTAAGATGGCTCCAACAATGGGTAAAGACAAGATCATGGTCATTAACTTATCAGGTCGTGGTGACAAGGACGTAGCTGCGATTGCTCGCTACAGAGGAGAGGAAATTCATGAGTAATTTTGCAAATGCCTTTGCTAATGGCAAAGCTTTCATTCCTTTCATTACCTGTGGCGATCCTGATTTAAGTACTACTGCAGCTTGCATGAAAGCAATGCAAGATGCTGGTGCCGATATTATTCAGCTGGGCATCCCATTTTCTGATCCTGTAGTTGAGAGCCCATCTATTCAGGCAGCAACTATGCGTGCCTTGAAACATGAACTGACTACTGATGACATCTTTGAGTTTGTTGAGAACGTTAGAAAGGATGTTCACATCCCGATTATGTTCATGACATACGCTAATACTGTCTACAACTACGGTATTGAGCGTTTCATGGAGCGTTGTGCCGATGTTGGCGTTCAGGGCATGGTACTGCCTGATGTTCCTTTAGAGGAAAAAGATGAGTTTGATGCCAGTGCTGAGGTACATGGCGTCGATATCATTAGCTTAATCGCACCATCGTCCGTAGGTCGTGTGGCATCGATTGCTGAGAGCTCTAATGGCTTTATCTATGTTGTATCAGGCTTAGGCGGCATTCAAAGTCGCGAGAAGATGATTGAGGACATCAAGGGTATTGTTGCTACTATCCGCGAGCACACCTCCATTCCATGTGCTGTAGGTATTGGTATCACCACTCCTGAGCAGGCTGTAGATATGGCGTCCTTATCAGATGGTGCCATTGTGGGTAGCGCGATCATCAAGCTCGTAGAGCAATATGGAAAAGACGCTCCAGAGCATGTTGGCGCTTTCGTCAAGCAAATGAAAGACGCGCTCCGTTCCATGAGCTAATCTAGCTACACAACACAAAATCAGCTTATTGCTGTTAATTGCTCTTATTTATTAGGCCCGCATATGCGGGCCTTTCACTTTTTAGGTGGCAAGTGTAAATATGGTTGATCTTTTGGTAACTACAAAGAGCAATTAAGAGTTATTGATGGGATAAATGGGGCTAGAAGCTTGATCAAACGCTACAGCTTGTAAGACAAGTGCAAGCTTACTGAATGGTTTTGCAAAACCTTGCAAATACGATACATATCTTGTTTTGGCTCGTACAGAGCGAACAGAATTAGTGGATTTGAGGGTATTTGTGCCTAAAGATAGTGCGTGACGCATGCAAGGGCATTAATTAAGAAATGCCGTATATATCAAATTCTGTAAAAAAGTCCTTTAACTGTTTGCAAATAGATCTGCAAAAGATAAAGTTTATCGCTATAATTGAATCGTTTTCTCAACTAGGTGAGTACGACACGCTCATCAAGCTAGAAGAAAAACGATGTTAGGATTTTAGTCAATTAGGTATCGCATAATGATCTATTCACACGAAGTAGAGCAAATGTGCACTGTTAAGAAGGGTGCATACCATGGACCTGCCCCAATCCCTGAGGAGGGTAAGTGGGTTCAGGCTAAAGAAATCAAAGATATCTCTGGTTTAACTCACGGTGTGGGCTGGTGTGCTCCTCAGCAGGGCGCATGTAAGCTTACCCTTAACGTTAAAGACGGTATCATTGAAGAAGCCCTGGTTGAGACCTTAGGCTGTACAGGTATGACTCACTCAGCTGCTATGGCTTCTGAGATTTTACCTGGCAAGACCCTGCTTGAGGCTTTAAATACCGACCTCGTGTGCGATGCTATCAACACCGCTATGCGCGAGTTATTCTTACAGATCGTTTACGGTCGTACACAGTCTGCATTCTCTGATGATGGACTTGCTGTTGGAGCAGGACTTGAGGATTTAGGAAAGGGACTTCGCTCACAGGTTGGTACAATG
>NZ_CABTML010000009.1:0-3145 GCF_902485895.1 uncultured Anaerobiospirillum sp.
CGCTCTGACGGCACTCAAGTACGTGGCCACTATCGTTCTGCGCCTGATCATAGCTATGATAACAATTGGTCTACTGAGGGCAACACCAACCCATATACTGGTGAGCGTGGTACCAACGAGCGCCGTGGCTACTAATTAAACCTAGGTAGCGGCCATACTAGTTTGGTACCAGCGAGCCCCGAGGGTACTAATTATACCTAGGTAGCGGCCATACTAGTTTGGTACCAGCGAGCCCCGAGGCTACTAATTAAACCGAGGTAGCGGCTGCATAAACGTGTGATTTAGTAAAAAACTGTTCTAAGTTTATGAACTATGTGACTAGAACACCATTGGATTAGTGTAAAACAAATCCTGTAAAATAACGATTTATAGTGTTTAATTGGTGTTTATATCTGCGTGAAATATAGTTCATAAATGTTTAAATATGAACTATTGTAAGTTAAGCACCTTGATTATTTTCTTGTAGTTAAAAGGTGATTAAACCGTGGTGCCAGAGCATGTAAGAGCAGTTAGCAGACCAGTAAACACGGTAGTTGTTGACTCAAAATCCAAAGGTGCTAAGCGTTATCTTGTTAGAGAAAGGGCGGGCTACAAGACTTCAAAAGGGCATTACTCTGGACCTAGGAATGGCAAAGTCATTGGATACATAATCGATGGTGTGTATGTTCCAAGACAAGAGGATAAAAAGGTACTAACACATAACTCTCGCTCAGTTATGCAGTATGGCGCTCCTGCGTTCGTGGCAAACAAGTGTAAGGATATTCATCAAGACTTGCTCTTATGCTTTGATCCTGAAGATGCTAACCGCATTATGACCATTGCCTCATTGAGAGTAATTGACCCAGGTATAGCTTGTAATCGTTACCTTTCAAAAAGTCAGGGGTCATTTTTGTCTGTCTTCTATCCTTGCATAGGACTCACAAAGAATGCTGTATCTGAGTTCATAAAGCATCTTGGCATGTGTACACAAGCTCATAAGAGCTTCTATGGCTACAGACTTGCTCATGTTGCAAAGAACCAGAATATCTTCATTGATGGTGTCCTAAAACAAGATACTGGCAATAATGACCTCTCTAGAGATTCTGCTAAGCTACACCTTAAAGATCATAAAGAAAACTCTGTAATCTATGCATATAGCCACGATATGCTGGAGATAATTTGCTCAAAAGCTTATCAAGGCAACATGCTTGACTACAAAGCGTTCAGAGACTTTATTAAGAGCAACAACGTCACCAAAGGAGTTCTTGTCTGTGATAAAGGCTTTCCAGTAAGTAAGATTAGGGATCTCATTGAACAATACCCTGATCTACACTACATCTCACCGTACAGATGCAATGCCAAGGTGCTTGATGAGCTTGACTTGTGTTCATATGAACAATGCGCAACATTGTCTAGTGGCGTGAATGTCCTTTGTAAGAAGGTATCTTTGCCTAATGGTAAGTATCTCTTCAGCATAAGAGATATGTCGCGAGCATCGTTAGAACAGAATGGCATGATCCATAAAGGACTTAAGAACAATGGTACTTTCGATGGAGAAGAGTACTCAAAAAAGCTTCTTAAGATGGGAATGATTGTGTATGAGTCGGATCTTGATTTATCGCCTCTAGACATTCTCAATCATTACGAGAATAGATGGTGGTTAGAGACCATATTCGACGTATACAAGAACACATTAGACCTCGATATTACTAGGACTCAATCACGTGAATCTGTCATCGGTAATGAGTTCATTAACTTTGTAGCAGCACTCATATCATGCAAGTTAAGAAATGCCATGAATGATATGGATAAGCTTTACGGCAGTGACGGTTCGACATTTGCCTCTAGAATGTCTGAACTTAGAGATGTCTACATGGAGGTCAATGCCCCAGCTAAAGCTTTTATAGATGATGGTTACTGGGTTTTGCCTGCATCAAATGCCTCATTTACACTTATGGCAAGGCTTGGTTTAGTTGATGACCCTTCGGGAGAACCAACTAAACTTCCAAAGTCTCGTGAATCAAAAGCGCAAAGTAGCAAGGATGAGTCACTGCCAACTCGTTCCACAGACAAGCAAAACGATGAATGTCAAAACGTCGATGCAGTCTCAGAGCCCCAAGCTCATAAAACCATAGTGTCTGATGGTAATGAAGCTGCAAAGGATAGCGGCGTAAAAAGAGGCAGAGGACGACCAAAAGGCAGTCTAAATAAGAAAACCATCGAGGCTATGAAACAAGGTCTAATAGTACCTAATACTCATAAAAGAGGTCGCGGACGTCCAAAAGGCAGCCTAAACAAGAAGACCTTAGAGGCGATTAAGAACGGCTTGATAGACCCAAATGCACCCAAAAGAGGAAGAGGACGTCCTAGTGGCAGTTCAAACAAGATAAGTGGCCATTTCAAGAGAAACTTTATAGGACCAATGCCTTATGGTCAAAAACATCCTGCTATACGCAAGAATACAAATCCGAAAACTCTTTGGCCATAGAAAACGGTGACATCTTTGCAAGCGCAAGATAACTGTCAGACCTTTGTAGACACTTTGGCTGCATTCTGAGAGTTCAAAGATCTGCTTAAAGTTTACTTGAGCAAAAGAAAAATGGGAAATCGCTTACAGGGACGGGCTGATAAAGGCTACTTTTCCTGATTGCTATGAGTTTGAAAGCTACGACGCTCGTCATGCTCCACGTGCACCAGAAATCATAAAGTATTTTTTCAAGTGCAAGTGGATTGAGCTAGGGTATAACTTGATATTGGTTGGCGGACCGGGTCAAGGCAAAAACCTCTTAGCAACATCTCTAGGCAAAGCAGCCTGATTAGTAGGATACACTACTTAATTTGTATCCTGCGTAGATTTGTTTCACAATTTTAAAATAAAAACGATGTTGTGCTCATGGTATCGAGCTTCAACCCATGAGTAATCGTTATGCTTAAACAAGCATTTTCTTAGGTATTGCTATCGCTACAATGTCATTTGCTATGAACGCTCAGGCAAAAGACGTGTATGTTAACGGCTATACCCGCTCTGACGGCACTCAAGTACGTGGCCACTATCGTTCTGCGCCTGATCATAGCTATGATAACAATTGGTCTACTGAGGGCAACACCAACCCATAATCAAGCGAGCGTCGTACCAACAAGCGCCGTGGCTAACAATTAATCCTTA
>NZ_CABTML010000010.1:0-15923 GCF_902485895.1 uncultured Anaerobiospirillum sp.
TGTCCGAGTGGCTGAAGGAGCACGCCTGGAAAGCGTGTATACGGTCATCCCGTATCGGGGGTTCGAATCCCCCTCTCACCGCCATTACGAAAGCAGCATTAAGCTGCTTTTTTCGTTTATGGGCTCCCTATTTTTCAACCGGCTTTAAGGCGTCCCCTGTTTTCCCCAGCAACTCAATGGCCTAGTTGTTCATTGCTCATCCTCTTTTGAGCAATTCATGTCTAGCTACCCTATTTTGTGTTGCTTAGCTCAGCTTGTCCCAAGGCAAATTCGCAAGTCATTCCTATTGTTTATGCTGCCCAGCTCTTTTAGGCTGGTCACGCCATTTGATGCGTATCTGCAGCTATTGGGCATATCCAATGTTGTGAGGCTCGCCTTCAACTTGATTAGCTGCAGCTATGGTGAGTGAGGGTATTGATCTTTCGTGTTGGGATGCGCTGCTTGCGAGCGAGCATTGACCTTTTGTTTGGTTAGATGATCTGTTAAGGCTTAGCGTCGTGCTCTATGCATTAATGTCGCTGACGTTGCGCTTGGTTCAACTCTAGAGTGATAGTTAGTACGGCTCTGCTGTGATCTTATTTAGGGCATATGCCATAGTCTTTGTGCAATTATCTTAACTAAACCACGTGCAAGATGAGATCTAGATGCTGTTATGAGCAATTCAATGGGGTATAATCACGCCCCTCGTGTTAAGGTGCTCGGTGTTTTTGATGCCGTGCTTGGTAACGATAGCTGCTTGCTTGTACCCTCGCTTCGTGCATCAAACACGATGGAGTTGATCTCAACTTAACATTTGCGCTGTTGCGTAGCTAGGCTTTGCTGCCTTAATACTGCACAACAGGTGTTCATTTAGCGCCTGAATCTGTGCAATTAACTCTACGCTGCATATACATGTTACATTGAGCAACCGTAGATTATTGCTGCAAAGATATGCGAGCTTGCTTTGCAGCCTTGATGCGCTTGAGAGCTTATATCTTTGGTGCTTATCTGCATTCGAGCTTATATGCTTTAGCGTCTATTTGCATTTAACCAAAGCTGTATAACTACAGCTTATTATTGGCTTGCTTGTTTGAAGTGGCAGGTCTTATTGCCCTGCTTTTACTTGGTATGTCGTATAAGACAAATGCAGCCGCATAAAGGTAGGATTGACCTTGGGTCACCACCCTTTAGTCGTTGCATAGTGTTGTGAATTTAGCCTGGTTTATCCGTCTTATGAATAAGTTTTCATCTATGTCCACTGGTGTGCTGCTGGCGCTACTGACCTCGTCAGTCTTTGCCTCTGACTTTGCTGAGTCAGATGAGAACTTATCTGGCCATGATAACCCACGTTCAATTAGTGACAGCACTAAAAAGGTTGGTGGCAAGAAATTAGCCGATGCCACTGGCATTCGTGCCTCTGGTGCCATTGCCATGAATCGTTGCTCCCACACTATTGATCTAAGCCTAAATGAGGCAGCAGCCAATCCTAAACCTGCACCTAATCCTGCATCACCAAGTACTGCACCAATGGCTCGTTCTCTTGTTGATTCAAAGAACCTCAAGCCATCAGTGTTTCAACCACAAAACGCCTCTAAGGTAGTGGTGTCCTTTGATTATCCGCATGAGTTTAATGAAAGCTACATTATGGCTGGTGACTCAACCGTGATTAGCTATAGCTCTGAAGATAGCAACTTACTCATCACTCTCAAACTCACCCCAATGCACGACCTTGCTCTTGGTTATGAAGAGTTTAAGCGTAATATCATTTCTCGCTTTAGCGACAAGGATAAGATGCTCTATGGTGAGTATGAGGTGTTATCAGAGGTCAAAAACACTAAAGAAGCACTCAAGCGTGCTCAAAAAGACTCAAGCATGAGTCCAGTATCTGAAGATGATGACTATATGGAACTGAGTATCCGTGCCTTCTTAAAGAAAGGCGAGGATGGGATCTATCCAGATATGCAAAACTTCTTCTATGAGCGCAATATCATCAGCCATAACTATATTGCCACCTTAAGCTGCGAGTTGCAGGGTCGTCAGAGCAGTGTCTCTATTGTAAAAGACCAGTTTGAATCTTTAAGCCCACTGTGCGAGCGTATTATCAACTCCTACAGCTTCAATTTCGTACAGTAAGCCCTAGTCTCAATCTCTTCTCTAAAGCTAACTGCTTGGCAACTCAAGCCATGGCAGTTGGCTAAGTCTCTCCCTACCTTTTTAGCCTTTGTATCCCTATCTAGCAGAATCTTTAGCAGTATTGTGCCCTTTGACTGACAGGGGCTAGAGTGGCTGCATATCTGTAAGCTGCATAAGTTGGGTCATGTGCTCCTGACACCTCCCATGGGCAGGCCCAGTGGGTTTTTCGCCCCCTATCTTTATAACATGATGCTAGTGATAAGCCACTGTGTTCGTCGTTCTCATATTGGACGTAAGTGGGTGCGCTGTCTTTTTTGGCGCAAGATGGATGAAGCGCTGCTAGGAGCAGTGCTTGTCATTGATGGTAGTTGCTGTACTTAGGCAGGATGAGGAACGACCTGCCTGCACGAACTCCTTATGTTCTACCAGTTGTTACCCCGGCATTGTTTTTTTCATCGTGCAGTACCTTAGAAACAGCGGTCTAAGGGTATATGACAAAAGTCACAGCAGGTTCGTACAGCTGAGTATTTCAGAAAAGGTCTAGCGACTACGCCAAGTTCAAATAAGTCGCTATGGTTCTGAAACTATTGTCATTCTAGGCAAGATGAAAGAATTTTTCAAACCCTAACATGCACTATTTTGCTGAGCTTGTGACATTGGTTTGCGTTTTCTTGTGATTACTAATCTAGTAACGCTAAGCCATGGTGCATTTTTACCAAACATAATATATGGATTAATTATTCAAAAGCTAAAATATTGCACATTTGTGCTTGTGCGGTAGCTGGGCATATTCTATGAGTGCCGTTATATCTTTGCAGTTGAGCGAGCTGGTTGGTTGGTTGGATAACTTTGCTTGTACAAGTTAACCCTGTGGCGCAATTAAGACTTTGGAGCAATTTGAAGCAATACGCAGCCGGACCCTTTGCTTTAGCCGTGAGTGCAGATGTTTGTGTCGTGATTTGCAGCTTTGCTCACACTCTTTGTGTATCTGAGGTTTGACTATCTGATAGACTAAATTAAATCATACTCTCTGCTTAAGGGCTACGATCTATGAGAAAGAAAGGTTCATTTTTAACTGCTGCAGCTGTAGCTGCCGCCCTATTGTGCTCAAATACTGCCCTAGCAGATCGCTATGTGCCTACAGCAGAGGATTTAAAGACTCAGTTCTATCTTCATATTCCTTTTAACCAAGGCCCTGACTTTATGGTCAAAGAGCTTATGCGCGATAGCTTCTATGTAGTTACTAAGAGCCCCAAAAATATCAAGCTCAAACGCGACGTGAAGGGCGGCGATGTCTACATCAGTATCGACATTAGTAAGGCCAATAAGGTATGGCATGTTAAGTACATGGCCACCAAAGAGAGCTATCACAGCATCGAAGAGGGCAAGCTAAGATTTGAGCAGCTGTGTAAGGACACTGCCAATAAAAATTACAGCTTATTTAAGGGCCCTGAGTTCTCACAAGACAAGAGTCTTGCCCAAGAGTTAAATGCAGGCAAAGTCTTTAGCTGTCACTTTCTCAAGACTGCTACTGAAAAAGACCTAAAGGCTATGGAAGAAGCTGTGGCCCGTGAAGCGCCTGAGATAATGGAAAGACCAGGCTTTATGGAGCAAATCCGTGCTGAGCATAGTTTCCGCCTCTCCAAACATGGTCTATCTTGGTCATTGAATGGCAACTCCCATATGGCCAAAGTAATCCTCGATTTAGTCGATTACGACCTAATGGACAAGTAATTGACCAGCGCCATATGGACAAGTCGTAACTAGCAACTACGGATAAGTCGTAACAAGAACCATATGGACTGGCAGTAACTATAAGCAGATGAATAAGTCGTAACTAGAAGTTACTTTACAGCAACAAATCAGCTAGGCAATAGCGCCTGTCACACAGCCTCGAAATTCTGATTCCATTAGAGCACTTAGCCTACGCACTAATATGAGGCAATATGTTAAGTTTACGTTAAGCTAAGTTGAATCTATGCAACTAAGCTTAGAATTAAATATCCATTACTACCAACATAACTAGCAGTCTTAGTGCTTTATGGTGAACTTATCGATTGAACAATGCGCAAAATAACGCGATTTATGCCTTTATTTTGAGCATATTTACAAGCAATAGTAATGGTTTAGCTGTGTTTAGCTTCTCGTTCACCACTCATACAAGCCTATAAAGAGGCTGCCTTGATTCATATAGGAAACACATGTCACTTAGTGTTGAAACTAGCGGATCGTCTTCAGTAAACACCCATATTGGTTTGGAGACCGAAACTCTTATCATCTTCGGCGCAGTCGCTTTGTTTGGTCTGTTTGTTGATATCTGGGCCCACAGAAAAGACAAGCCTATTGCACTTAAATCAGCTATTGCATGGACCTTATTTTGGATCACCATCTCCATGTGTTTCGCTGGCTACCTCTACTATCACTTCAATGCAGAAGTAGCATCCCTCTTCCTTGCTGGCTACCTCTTCGAGCAAGCCTTATCTGTAGATAACCTCTTTGTGATGATGGCGATCTTTGCCTGGTTTAAAGTACCAGAACAATACTGCCACCGTGTGCTCTACTGGGGTGTTTTAGGTGCGATCTTCTTCCGTCTCCTCTTCGTAGTTATCGGTTCTGCTCTCTTTGCCTTAGGCCCTGCAGTTGAAGTGGTCTTTGCTCTGTTAGTTGCAGCCTCCGGTATCATGATGCTGCGTAAAAAGGAAGATGACGATGAAGAGCACGCTGACTACAGCAACCACATCGCCTTCCGTGCAGTGCGTCTGTTCTTCCCTGTATTCCCTCGTTTAGTTGGCCACAACTTCTTCATCAACAAGGCTCATGCTATGGCAGAGCTTGAGAAGCCTGAGAACAAGGGTATTGAGCTTAAGAAGGTTGGTGCTGTATTTGCCACCCCACTGTTCTTATGCTTAGCAGTTATCGAAACCACCGACGTTATGTTCGCTTTTGACTCTGTACCAGCTGTTATTGCTGTGTCTAGAGAGCCTCTCATTGTTTACTCTGCAATGATCTTCGCGGTAATGGGTCTGCGTTCTATGTACTTCGTGCTTGATGCTATGAGACAGTACTTAGTTCACCTTGAAAAGGCTGTTACTGTTCTGCTCTTCTTCATCGCCTTCAAGCTTGCTGCCTCTGCCTCCTTACACTTAACTGGCTTTGGCTACGATATCGATGTGTACACCTCACTTATCGTGATCGCAGTGATCTTAGGTATTGGCATCATCTCATCTTTCATCTTCCCTGCTAAGAAAAAGGATCAAGCTAAAGAAGCTGCAGTTGCAGTAGCTGCTGAAGCTCAGACCTCCACTGAGGCAAAAGAGACTGACTCAAACGAGGCTAAATAGTAATAGCCCTGCACAAGAGACCATCTCTTAAGCACTTTAAACGGCACCACGCTTAGCAATAAGTTTGGTGCCGTTTTGCATTCCACTGCTAAAAAAACACACCACATCCACTGTAACTGTCTTAGCGCCTTTTCTCACCTTATCCCCATAGAGTGATAGGCACATATCCCCATATAGCATATAGAACGCTGCAAGCGCTGCAGCTGCCTAAGCAAAGTACAGATGACACAACCGCATAAGCCGCAGGCAAGAAAAGCTCCAGGCACGCGTGCTTCAGCCACCCTCACAGTCAATGCCATAGCGACAGCTATATACAAAGACGTCAAGGCTCTTCATCCTCAAAATGCTCTCCATCCTCAAAAATGCTCTCCAACCTTAAATATGCTCTCATTCCCATAAGCAGCATGGCTGGCACACGCAAATATCCATCTACAGGTCGTACTCTTATTGAGGTGTCTTGCTCTAAGGTTTAGTCCCAAGGGTTTAGCAGCTTAAGGGTAGTGGCTCCGTATCCTGATGCACATAAGCTTAAGCAGCGACCTTAGTGCTAGTGCTTGGTTCTTGGTGCTCGTGATGAGCTGTGAGTGCGGGCGCTAATGATGCAAAAGCTACAAGGTTTAACTAGATACTTGCACCTGAGAATCGACATCACTACAATAGGCTATCACTCTGTTGATGTGTACATGGGAACTACTCATAGGATCATGCCTTGAGTACGTACTTTAGTATTACAGCGACGCAGGGACTAATCAGCAGAAGATTGCTATAACGTTAACAATTAACGTAACTTACTTGGGGTGCCTTACTCATGCCTCAAGTATTCGTGATTACGCAGCACGAAGCTAAAAAGAATTAATCTCAAGCATAAGCCGCATCAATCGCAGCTCTTAGCACACTCCCTCCTTTGCGCTTTGCCGCTCACTTAATCAGCTTACATGTATATTGCCTATATACGTGGTCTATGGCTATGTATTTGAGGGTCAGTCATATACATATGACTAAAGCTATAGCTGTGAGCACTAGTCTTATGCCTAGATTCTTTTATTCTTGTAGCTCTCATAGGCACATGCCTAGCTGCCATATTTAAGCACTTAAGTCTCTTGAGGCTATGTGCTTTTTAAAAAGCAATCTTACTATCTGACATGGCCCTGTGTGACGCCTTAGAAAGGTTTAAAAGATGGCTAAAAAGTCTCGCGCTGAGAAGTTTGCTGAGCGTGCTGCAGCTGAGGCAGCTGCTGCTCAGGACTCAGCATCCAAGCATATGAGTAAATACGCGCTCAAGAAGATTGCACAGCAAAACGCCGAGCGCTCTGGTACTGTCTACATGTCAGCTGGCGCCAAGGCCAAGGAAGCTGAGGACTTAGCTGCAGAACAGGCTAAGATCCGCGCTCTGACAGAAGATCCAGATTTAATTGAGCACGATCTGCCTGCAACTGACCGCTCTTATGCCAATGTTGCCAAGGCAGCCATGGAAGGTGCCAACCTCATTGAAACTCCACAAAAGGGTACCCCTGTAGAGATTAACTACGAGGGCAAGACCGTCACCGTTTACTTACGTCCCGGTGAGACCGATGTACCTGAGAAGATTTTAGTTGAGCGTTATAAGAAAGAGTTACGTAGAAAGGCCATTCGTGAGGTGCGCAAGCAAACCATGGCCCGTATGCGTAAAGCTGGCACCGTGCGTGGTAAAGGCTCTAAGACCCGTGTGGTTATTCCTAAGAAGCTCGAACTTGAACGCCAGATAATTGAGACCTTTGGTGTCGAAACTCGCGACCGTCTGCCTGATCTTTACGATCCACAAGAGCGTCTATCTAGCACCTATAAGCACAATCAGCTAGGTCAGATGCTCATGACCCCTCTCAAGCGCTTCTTACCTCCTGTTGTTGGTAGAGATCCATTAGCTGCTTATCTTGATAAGTGGGCTAATAAGATCGATACCCAAGGTATCTTTGCTGATGCTTTTGCCAAGATTAAGCACATTCGTCGTCATGAGGATGGTTTTGCTCGTGTAGGCCTGATTGCATTTTTAAAGTTTGTAGAAGGCATTTCTAAGAACACCATCATTGATGACTATGCTTTTGATCAGCATCTGTACATTAAGCGCCGTGAAGTAACCTCTTTTATCAATACCATGAAAGAGCCTGCTTTACGCTGGGCTAAGCAACGTCACAAGTACGAAAATAACTACGCCTTTGTATACTTTGACACTTACCCAATTCATATCAAGCTCGGTAAGAGACGTACTATCTGTATTCAGCTCTTACTTAGCATCGGCGTTACCTTAGATGGTCGCAAAGATCTCTTAGCTGCTATTCCTGATCTGACTTCAGGTCGTTTAACTGTTGTCTTCTGGGAGAAGATCTTAGAGAACTTCAAGAACTTAGGCATGCAAAACATCTGTTTTGTAGTTGCCTCTGCTCGTTGCCGCTACTTAGATTTAGCCGTTAACAACATCTTCCCTGAAGCTACTATGCACTACAACCTCCAAGAGGTACTGCAGCTGGATAGCTACGCTTTAGAAGCTCCACATCGTAAGGAGTTTATGGCCGATGTTGCTAAGCTCCTTGAGTGCGAGAATTTTGATCTGGCCCGTGAGCAATTGTCCGCACTGCGCGACAAGTGGGAACCACTCATGGAAGATAGTCATGTTATCTTGCAAGGTAACATTGAGTATTTAAGAGTACACACCCTCTTATCTAATTTAGAGCGTCGTGTCTTTAGCTCACAAAAGACTGTCTCCTCAGCTGCTTCTCTGCTTTTAGGCTTAAAGGCATCCGATGACTTCTTCTCAGATAACGCTGAGATCATTGTTTATATCTTCTATCGCTATCTGTTAATTGCTAAGCCATACTGGTTTGAGCATCAAGATGAGGCTGTAAATAACCTTACCTACTCTCGCATCTTCACTACTCTGCGCCAATGCGACGTACCAGGTGCGATTTTGCTCAACCGTCTCCTTGGTGAACAGCATGAGAGCTTTATGCTGCGTCACTTTGGCTCCTTTGGTAATGGCCCTGTCTTTAACCTCAACCCTGCTCGTAAGCGTATTTCCTTATCAGGTCATATTGATAACAATACCTACGCTCAGCAAGAGGCTGACGGCAGCAAGACTAATGCTATTGGCAGTGCTCCTGACTACATCAGCGCAGCTTTAAGCTCTAACGATGTTGAGACACAAGCCACTGAGACAGAGGATGCTGCTAATACAGATACAGCTCAGGCAAATGAGGCTGTAGCTACAGACACTGCAGTTGCATCAGAAACAAGCAAGGAAGCTCCTGCACTCTTAAGCCCTGCTGAGAAGGCTCTGCAGTCCATTAGCAATTACGAGCGTAAGTACAATGCCTTTGCACAAGAGCAAACTGATAACAGCGAGTTAAGCTCCTCTTTAACCTTACTCTCTTCAACACAAAGTGCAGTTATTCCTTATGAGAATAACTTTGTAAATCCTTTCTCATCAGCTGCAGCTAACAGCATGCAGTCATTAAAGGCTAAGACTGCAAGCACAAAGAGTACGAGCGATGAAGATGCAAACACTGTCGATGAGCACAGCTCCACTGTACCATCACGCTTAGCTCAGGCTGTCTTTAAGGAGAATCGTGTTATCTTCTCTGGTTCCTTTAATGGCTTAGATCTTAGCGCTCTAAATGAGTATGCTCAGATTTGCCCATTAAATCTGATCTCAGGCAGCTTATCTCCACTGTCTAACACTATTGATGGCACCTTCGGCTTTACCTCAGTGGCAGTACGTCCTGAGATGCACAAGGTGCACAAGTCATCAGCTGTTAGAGAGGCTCTGTCATTTGAGTTTAATGCTGCATCAAAGGCAGCAGCTGAGGCAAAGGTTGCAGCAGCTAAGGCTGAAAAGGCAGCAAAGATTGCCGCTAAGGAAGAGGCTCAAAACTTTGGTGTTCAGGTAGTAAGCGCTACCCTTCTCGATAAGGACAGCGGCGAGAGCGTGAATGAGCTTATCGAAGAGAGCAAGACCCTGAAGCTTGATGTAAAGCAAGAGAAGACAAGTCAAGGTAAAGCAGCTTCAACTAACAAAGCCAAGCATACAGCCGATACAGACAATAAGACCACTGATGCTGCCTCTTATGAGCGTGTTTACACTGAAACCACTCATGATGAGTTTGCTATTGCCAAGGTGGCACAGAACAATGATGTGGCTGTCTCATACTCTGTAGACGATGACAATGGCAGCGGCGAGGCTATTCGTCCTGATGAGACTTTAAGATCTCAAGACGATTACGAAGAGTTTAAGAACGTTAAGTCCAATATTCAGACTGCCAATACCGTTTTAGGTATGCTGCGTCCATCAGTTGCACGAGCTCTGCGCGATGATCGTATTGAACTTAAGAAAGCCGAACGCGAGGTAATCTACGAGTGCTTAGGTGAAGATTTTGATTTTGCCAAGATCGAAAACGTAGCCCACACGATCACGCCTATCTTCCGTACAACCATGCACGCCAAGAATATCGAAAGACGTAATAAGCGTGCTGAGGAGAAGAAGCTTGCCCGTAAAGAGCCACGTCGTCGTGCTCACTTAAACTACCTCAAGCGTAAGGCTAAAAAGGAGGCTATCGCCAAGGACGAGGCCCGTTTTGGACCATACTCATCTGATGCCTTAATCCCTGTTAATACCGTTAAGGATTCAGCCCCTAAGAGCAATGTTTTAAGCAACTCTAGCTTCGGCGCTGAGGTTAAGAACATTGATTCTATCGTCAAGGATACCGGCGGCTTTGATGCAAACCGTGTGATTGCCAAGACTGACTTTAGCTCAGGTTCTCCAGCTACCAAGGTACAGTTATCTGCAGCTGAACGTAACCTCACTGCTAGTGCTAAGGATATGTTTACCCTGCTTGATAAGTTTGACCCAAATGAAGGTCAGATTGGTTCTCTTACTTTAAATACCACTACGGCAGCTACTCAGACCACCTCAGGACTAAACATCACTTCTCTTGCTCAGGAAGTTGCCGAGCTTAACATCTCATCTGCGGCTGCAAGCAAGGCTAAGAGCACTCGCACTAGCCGTGCTAAGAAGTCTGATCTTAGCTCTGAGATCGTCAATGTGGTTGCAGATGCCATTGATAGCGGTGATGCTCAAGCTGCCAACACTGATGATGAGGCACAAAAGAAGCGTCCTCGTGCGCGTCGTGCTATCAAGCCTTCAGTAAAGGCAACTGTTGCCGCGATTGAAGCTGATGTTAAGCGTAAGCAGGCACAAAAGGCTAAGGCCTTAGAGAACGATGGCAGCATCGCGTTAAAGAACGCTGCTAAAGTATCAGCTAAGGACCTTAACTTAGATGCCGAATCTACCTTAAACATCACTCCAGTTGCTGATGCTGAGGTTCAGGTGGTACCAGCTCCACTGCGTAACCGCATCTACGAGGAGTTCAACATGACTCCTGGCATCAAGACTGAAAAGCCACAGCGCGTTAACTTAAAGAAGACCAAAAAGTCCACCACCAAGTAACGGCAAAAACTGAATAATCACCTCACGCAGCCCTCTTTGGCAGCGCACCAAAGGCCTCTATCGATGTTATATGCAACGATTTGAGGCCTTTTTCACTCCCGCCCTACTCCCCAATCCCTTCAATAAAACGCAAAAACCAAAACCGCTATTTTCCGCAAAAAGGTTTTTCTCGCGAAAATATTTGTATTATGTTTTGTAAAAAGCTTTACTTCATTCAACATTCAACAACAGAGTACTACCCCCTTCAGCATACGTTTTAAAACTCTCACCTCACGGCACATAATCCTATATACACTCAACAGAGTGACAACTGTTGCCGCACATATTGTCAATTTCCACTTTTAGCATTACAAGCTGATTTACAGGCCAAATGATAGCTAGATCCTACCCAATTCTGGTATCTAGAAAGTCATAGTGCAAGATAGCTGATGAATATCAGCTTTTAAGAGATTAGCAAGCACAAGCCTCGTAAGCCTAAACATTCAGTTGTAAATCATTCGATCGTGTAGTTGTATTTAGGCACAGGTGTTGCAAATGCCATAGTAAACAAGGATCAATCCTTGCCGACTATGATTATGCAGTGTTAACTCGATCAAGTTTGAAACTGCAAGATCATCAGTTTTGTCCTTTAAGACCACATCGCCTATCAGGCATGATGGCAGGATATGAGAAAAATACTATGGCTTTATACGTTAATACCAACGTTAGCTCCATCAACGCTCAGCGTAAGCTTGCTAACTCTACCTTAGCCCTGAACACCTCCTACCAGAGACTGTCCTCAGGTCTTCGTATCAACAGCTCCAAGGACGATGCTGCTGGTCTTCAGATCTCCGATCGTTTAACTGCCCAGATTAATGGCCTCAACCAAGGCAACCGTAACGCTAACGACGGTATTGCCTTAGCTCAGACCATCGAAGGTGCTCTCGACGAGACCACCAACATGCTGCAGCGTATCCGTACCCTCGCTGTCCAGGCAGCTAACGGTACCAATACCCGCAAAGATCGCCAAGCACTTCAAGAAGAAGTAAAGTCACTCTGTGAGGAAATCACCCGTATCGGCTATAAGACCACATTCGCGGGCGCACACGTCCTAGTCAGCCAAGGCGCAAAGTTTGGCGGTAATGGCTTATCTGGCGGTAATAATCCTGCAGACAACCTTAAAGACAAAGATGGTGCCTACTTCTTCCAGGTTGGTGCCAATGCCCAAGACATGATTAAGCTGACCACAAAGGAAGGCTTCCACATGAAGGGCATCATGGATATGGTTAAGAATGACGGCCTTGTTAATAACATTAAATTCACTACTGGCACTCCAGCACAATTGTCAAAAGCTGGCGATCAAGGTGAGTTTGGTCTTTTCTGTTCAGACGCTACAAAGCCATCCGGTGCATATTGGGCAGTAATCACTCCTTCAGCAGCTCAGAAAACACTTCAGTACATTGATAACTTCATCCAGGCTGTTGATTCTAAGCGTGCGGCCCTAGGCGCAATCCAAAATCGTATGGAAAGCACCATCCGCAACCAGAGCTCTATTTCTGAGAATGAATCTGATGCACGCAGCCGTATCCGCGATACCGACTTTGCATCTGAGACTGCAGCATTAACTCAGAACCAGATTATCCAGCAGGCCTCTCAGACCATTCTGACTCAGGCCAATCAGCGTCCTACTGTTGCCCTTAACCTCTTAGGCGGCAGATAGTCACAGATTTTGTAGTATTTCTCATATCTTTAAGGCCGCTTATCCCCTTTGCGGCCTTATTTAAAGCAGACAGTTTATTCGTAAGTGGCAAAACTGCCCTTTACGAATACATTGATTGCATGATGCAAGGTGGAGATTGTGCTTGTATAGCTCTCTCTGCTAAGACAGATACAAGGAGAGAATTATGGCTTTATACGTTAACACTAACGTTAGCTCGATCAACGCACAGCGTAAACTCGCTAACTCTACTCTTGCACTGAACACCTCATATCAAAGACTCTCATCAGGTCTTCGCATCAACAGCTCTAAAGACGACGCCGCTGGCCTGCAGATCTCTGATCGCTTGACTGCCCAGATTAACGGCCTCAACCAGGGCAACCGTAACGCAAACGACGGTATTGCCTTAGCTCAGACCATCGAAGGTGCTCTCGACGAGACCACCAACATGCTCCAGCGTATCCGTACCCTCGCTGTCCAGGCTGCTAACGGTACCAACACCGCCAAGGATCGTCAGGCCCTCCAAGAGGAAGTTGACTCCCTTTGTGCAGAAATTGTTCGTATTGGTGAAAAAACCACATTTGCTGGTGCACCTATATTAATGAGTAAAGGCACAGCAAATGGCTTAAAAGACACCAACGGTAACTACTTCTTCCAGGTTGGTGCCAATGCCAACGACAAGATCGAACTTACACTTGTTAATGGTTTCCATATGAAAGGCATTGCATCAATGAATAGCTTTGATCCTAACAAAATGAAGCTTGACAAAATGTCTAAAGCTGGTGGTACAGACAATTATGGTCTTTATATGTCAGATACTAACAAGTACTCTGCTTTAAGATGGGTTGTTGCTTTCCCTAGTTGTGCACAAAAGACCCTCGAGAACATCGACAAATTCATTGAACAGGTTGATTCTAAGCGTGCGGCCCTAGGCGCAATCCAAAATCGTATGGAAAGTACCATCCGCAACCAGAGCTCTATTGCTGAGAATGAGTCTGATGCACGCAGCCGTATCCGTGATACCGATTTTGCATCTGAGACAGCAGCTTTAACTCAGAACCAGATTATCCAGCAAGCCTCTCAGACTATTCTGTCGCAGGCCAACCAGCGTCCTACTGTTGCTCTTAACCTGTTAGGCGGTTAATAGGTCGCAAACCGTTTTCGAATCTCTCATATCGGCTAAGGCTGCCTCTTTGGAGGTGGCCTTATTTAAGAAGAGATTCACAGCAGACAGTTTATTCGTAAGCAGCATTACGTGTTTTTTTACGAATACATTGATTGCATAAAGCAAGGTGGAGATTGTGCTTGTATGGCTCTCTCTGCTAAGACAGATACAAGGAGAGAATTATGGCTTTATACGTTAATACTAACGTTAGCTCGATCAACGCACAGCGTAAACTCGCTAACTCTACTCTTGCACTGAACACCTCATATCAAAGACTCTCTAGCGGTCTTCGCATCAACAGCTCCAAAGACGACGCTGCTGGTCTGCAGATCTCCGATCGCTTAACAGCCCAGATAAATGGCTTAAATCAGGGAAATCGTAACGCTAACGACGGTATTGCCTTAGCTCAAACCATTGAAGGTGCCTTAGACGAGACCACCAACATGCTGCAGCGTATCCGTACTCTTGCAGTACAGGCTGCTAACGGTACCAATACCGCTAAAGATCGTCAGGCTCTCCAAGAGGAAGTTAACTCCTTATCCGAAGAAATTACACGTATTGCAAAGAAGACCACCTTTGCTGGCGCTCTTGTCCTTGATGGTGGTGGCACTAACACCTTAATGCGTGAAGTCGCAGGTCAGCAAGGTGCAGGTCCTAAAAAGTATGAGTACTTCTTCCAGGTTGGAGCCAACTCAAAGGACGAAATCACACTTCAGTGTGGTGCATTTACTTTACAAGCTATGGCAACTGACATCAGCGTAAGTAAATTTAAAGCACTCTCAAATGGCCAAGACATTGGTAACAACCTATCTGCTGCTGGTCTCTCGAAGAACGCTCAAACTAATGAAATGCGTTGGTTAGTAAAAGATCCACAGGCTGCACAAAGCACCCTTAACATGATCGATAACTTCATCCAACACGTGGATTCTAAGCGTGCGGCCCTAGGCGCAATCCAAAATCGTATGGAAAGCACCATCCGCAATCAGAGCTCTATTGCTGAGAACGAGTCTGATGCTCGCAGCCGTATCCGCGATACCGACTTTGCTTCTGAGACTGCAGCTTTAACCCAGAACCAGATTATCCAACAGGCCTCTCAGACAATTCTGACCCAGGCTAACCAGCGTCCAACTGTTGCTCTTAATCTTTTAGGCGGCAGATAGAATCAGTTTCGTAATCTCTCATATCTCTAAGGCCGCTTTTCTCTCCTTTTGCGGCCTTATTTAGAGAGATTGTTCGTCAGAGAGTCCATTTGTAAGTGCCAGCATATTCTGTTGCTTACAAATATGCTTTCACAGTTTAGTTTGTAGTGCGAGCGGCTTAGCGTGGCAGCCTACATAATTACTGATATGAGATAACGATTATGGCTTTATACGTCAATACAAACGTAAGCTCGATTAACGCTCAGCGTAAGCTTGCAAACTCTACCTTAGCTCTGAACACTTCCTATCAGCGTTTATCATCAGGTCTTCGTATCAACAGCTCCAAGGATGACGCTGCTGGTCTTCAGATCTCCGATCGTTTAACAGCCCAGATAAATGGCTTAAATCAAGGCAACCGCAACGCAAATGACGGTATTGCCCTAGCTCAGACCATCGAAGGTGCTCTCGACGAGACCACCAACATGCTGCAGCGTATCCGTACATTAGCTGTCCAGGCAGCCAACGGTACTAACACTGCAAAAGACCGTAAAGCACTCCAAGAGGAAGTTGATGCTCTCTGCGCTGAAATCATCCGTATCGGCGAAAAGACCACTTTCGCTGGCGCTCCTGTTTTAATGAGTAAAGGCACAGCAAATGGCTTAAAAGACACTAACGGTAACTACTTCTTCCAGGTTGGTGCCAATGCCAATGACAAGATCGAGCTTACACTTGTTAATGGCTTCCATATGAAAGGCATTACATCCATGCTTAAAGACATGGGTACCAATATCGCACCTGACAAGATTCAAGTCGACAAAATGTCTAAAGCTGGTCAAAATGATAGATTCGGCCTGTACATGTCAGGTAATGATAAATGGTCTGCTTTAAGATGGGTTGTGGCATTTCCAAGTTGCGCACAGAAAACTTTAGAGAACATCGATAAGTTCATTGAAGCAGTAGATTCTAAGCGTGCGGCCCTAGGCGCAATCCAAAA
>NZ_CABTML010000011.1:0-83355 GCF_902485895.1 uncultured Anaerobiospirillum sp.
AATTGCGAAGATGAATCAATAAGAATTAATTCGGCTAAAAACAATAACCAGAGAAGCTATAGATTTAGCACTGCATGCAACCACAGGGCTTCAGATATAAAAAAACAGGCACATGTGTTGAAAATATCTGGATCTGCAGCCTTTGACCGCACAATATCATCCCTGATGCCATTGTTTAAAGGATGCCATTTCAATGTTGCTCAGATGGCTGATCTTTTGGAAGCACATCTGCTCTATTGCAGTGCCTCTCGCTATCATAAGACATCATCACTTGCTACCGCTGTAGATCAAATTATATCTAGAGGTCACCTTAATGTAAGATCTATATCTTTCTCTAGAGCCTATCTTGAAGGTGTTTGTAAACTGATTAAACACCAGGTTTCAAATAACAGCAAAGTGCTACGTATGGATGAAAGTCCAGTACGATTGGCAAATGTTATGGTTGACGGTAATGTGATCTGTAAGCAGGGATATCTCTGGTGTATGGGAAATGCGTCACTATCAAGTAATCATATGGTCTATTTTGAAGCTCATCCACATAGAAACCTAGAGTCATTTCTATCATTTATTAACTACAATGATCTATCTAGCGATGTAGAGTACATAATAACAGATGCATATGCTTGCTATGACAAAGGCATACAAACTATGGGCGGCACAAAAAGAAAACATGCTCAATGCTATGCTCATTGTAGAAGACCTTTACATAAGTTCTTGAAAGAACTTGGTGTGTTAAAGTTATACAACAAATTACTTGAAGAGTCTGATAGCCCATACGACTTCTTTCAGAGACTTCAAGATTTAGCCATGCCAATAGAGGGCAAAGGCAAGGGCAAGCCTAGTGTTAATCTTGACAAACATACTGTGCTTTTACTTTGCATCTACCACATCATCAATCAAATCTTTGTAAATGATGAATATGTAGTCCGCTCATGTGACGAACATGATTCAGAGGAATTTTTTAGTAAGCTTGATGCTGTGCGTAAAGAGCATAGCGCTCACTTAGTTACCGTCTTGAATTTATTGGTCGAGGTTTATATTGCCGCCAAAAACAACATTAGAATCAGCAAGAACATGAAGTGTTTCTACTCTAATCTAATTAAAAACAAGGCGACTGAGTTCTGCTTATACTGGATGAATGCACGTCATAAGCTTATTGAGTTCATCAACGATCCAATGGTGCCGCTTACAAACAACGACATAGAAAGAGCTTTTAGATTCCCTGCTATTTCTAAACATAGTAGGTTGAGCTTAAAGAGCATGGACGGATTTCACAGCTTTGCAAATCAAATGACTATCCTGCAGAACTGCGTTATATGTGGAGTCAACTTAAGAGACTACATTTATTGGCTTGTAGACAACGTCAAAACAAGAATAAATAATTTGCCACATGAACTTATTGCAGAGCATGAAAAGAAAGCTAATGAGCTATGGGACGCGGATAAACAGATCCAGCTAAAGAGGCACGCTACTCCTAAAAAATTCGTCGGAGTCGAACGTGGCAAGGATGGTGCGCAAAAAGAATCTGTTGACATGTACGATCCGAGCAACCCTTTGACAGCACTATATGATGCTATTTCATACGAGGGACTTACTCCTCTAGACTTCAAGAACACGTTGATGGCTAGCTAAAAAGAAACAAGCCTACGCCCTATACCGAGGTATAGAGCGCAGGCCTACGATGTAGCAAGCTACACAGAATCAATGTATATTAGATGGCTAAAGGCTATAGCCTTTGGTTAGGGATCCTATTGTCTTTTTTCAGCGTTCTCGAGACAAATTCCTTGATTTTGAATGGTTTCGATTGAAATTGAAAGATGATACGGTATACCGTTAACTTTTGTGGTTAGCGTAATACAAAAACTACATGTCCGGATCATGCAGATGCATGCATATATCATAGCTTAAATGGCTTATATATGCCCTTTCCAAATATCGATCAAATACTACGCACTTTGCTTAGACATTCAATTTCCTAAAGATAAATGTCTTGGTTGACTGCAAACTCATGGACTTAAGATACATAAGTCTTAATAAAGTCGACAGCCTGATCTACCCATGGGGCTACATGAGGATCAGCATACTTAAAGCTATTGTCTGGTTCTACGTCAGGTGTTGCAGTTGCAAGGCCGTGGATTCCTTGAGGGAATATGGTAAGCTCAGCAATGCCACCGTGCTGCCACATAGCTTGAGCATAGTGTAAGGAGTTCTCTACTGGAACCACAGCATCATCTGCAGTATGCCAAATAAAGCTTGGCGGGGTATCGCTGCTTACTTTGTCAGTTAGAGTAAATTGCTCCCATTTAGTAGGATCAGTAGAGCCTGAAAGATTTTCAAACACTAGATCAGAAGTATGGCCCTTAGTTTGGATCTCAAAGACGCCATAACCTAGCACTGCACCATCAGGGCGTACTTTTTGTGCCTCATAAGTAAGCTCTTTAAGAGCCTCATGCTTATAGAGATTGCATACTGATGCTGCTAAATGAGCTCCTGCAGAATAACCGCTCACTACAATCTTGTGCTTTGTAAAGCCAAGATCTTCGTCTGTACGCAAAGCGATCATAGCCTCGGCCGCCTCCTGTAGCGGCTTATAGAGCAAGCCTTTTCCCGATGCAAGGATAGTCTTACCGTTTTCAGTGGTGTAATGCAGTACAGCAGCATCAATTCCGCGTTTGGCAAAGGCTAAGGCAACATTGAGCGACTCACGATAAGAGGTGAACTCATATCCGCCACCAGGGAAGATCAAGATGAGATAAGGCTGTGCAGATATCAGATCATGAGGGGCAACATCTGATGCCTTAATGATCTCAAGTACCTTGCCACAAGGTAACTGCTTATTTACGCTTACCTTAATGACCTTGCGTTGCTCAATATAACCAAGCTCTTGTTCCTTGGCGGTCTTCTCATCCATCTTAATAACTCCTTACCAGCAAAAGATCATGCTCATTGCTTAGCTTAACCGCACGCTGCACTCTAAGCTGTATCTTAAGATATCTTTGGACCAGCTGAACCAAGAGATCATCAAGACACATCAGCTGCAGACTGCAATGCTACGTATGATCCTACTAATGCCACTAAAGCACAACTACCCTTGCGCTTTGTTACACGCACAATGCCATCATACAAATCGATGGCTACTTAATACTATTGTCCACCTGAGAGCTCTTGAGGTTCTATTTGGCAGCTTGAAGCTCTATTGTGCACTGGATTCAGGAGCATTATGAATAATAACTACTAAACTGGGCATGAATGGCTTGTATATTGGCATTGATGAGCAAAAACACACTTACTCTCGGGCGAGGGCCGTTAACGAGTATAATATATGCGTTCATAATCTTGTCTTTGCGGGGATGCCATGTTTAATAGCGTTGCACGTTTTTCACTGCTTCAGGCCGTCTACAACGAAAGTGCTGTCGATGAGCAAGGAGCTGGTGTACCAACTCAAGTAGGAGAAGAAGAAGAACTGCGCGCTAAGGGTACAAAAGTCCCAAAAGACAGTGTCTTTAACGTTGAGAACGACGCTAATGCCGTGGATACTAACGGCGTTGAGATTGGTGGCCTTGATTATCCATATACTGAAGAGCAGCTAAGTTACATCCCACTGCATCTGCACTCAGACTACTCCATCATGGATGGTCTTGAAAGTGTGGGCGCAATTGTAAAGCAGGCAACTAAGCTTAAGATTCCAGCCTTAGCCTTAACTGACTGGACTAATGTATGTGGCTATATCAAATTCTACTCAACCTGTTTATCTAATGGCATCAAGCCAATTATGGGTGCTGACCTCATTGTTGAAGAAGAGGTTGAACCAGGTGTTGCTCCATACACCTTCAATGTCACCATCTTGGCTATGGACCGTATTGGTAAGCAAAACCTCTACGATATTCTCTCTGAGGCATGGCTTAACTCACCAGGCGGTGTCTATAACGCGCACACCAAACTTGAAGAGCTCGCTCGTTTTTCTGATGGCTTGATTTTACTCAATGGCTTTAGAGGCGATATTGCGGCTTTTGGTGCTGAGCGCAATATGAAAAAGATTCATGAGCGTGTGGCATTCTACCTAAAGCACTTTAAAGATCGCTTTTGCTTTGAGATCACTCGCACCAATCGAGAAGGTGAGGCAAACTTTGAGACCTTAGCATTAGATCTATGTGCTCAATACGGTATTGCCCCAGTTGCTACTAATGACACTCGCTTCTTATTTGGAGATCAAGACGTTGGTAAGGATGGTCTGACTGACTACATGGTGCATGATGTACGTGTATCAGTACAGAACAAATGTACTTATAACAATGCTGAGATGGCAAGACTGTACTCACATGAGCAGTACCTAAAGTCACCTGAGCAAATGCGTCAGCTGTTCCACGACCTGCCTGAGGCCATCATTAATACACGTATGATTGCCGAGCGTTGTAATGTGGAGTTAGAGCTCGACGTACCACGCCTGCCTCGCTATCCAACAGGTGATCTATCCCCTGCTGAATGTCTACGCCAAAAGTCCTATGAGGGCTTAAATGAGCGTCTTGAGTTCCTCTTTCCAGATCCTCAAGAGCGTGAAAAGAAGCGTCCTGAGTATGAGCAACGTTTAGAGGTTGAGCTTAACGTTATCATCAACATGGACTTCCCGGGCTACTTCCTCATCGTGATGGAGTTTATTCAGTGGTCCAAAGACCACGGTGTACCAGTAGGCCCAGGACGTGGTTCTGGTGGTGGTTCGTTAGTGGCCTATGCTCTAAAAATTACCGACTTTGACCCAATGGCATTTGACCTCCTCTTCGAGCGTTTCTTAAACCCAGAGCGTGTGTCTATGCCTGACTTTGACGTTGACTTCTGTCAGCGTAACCGTGAAAAGACTTTAGAACACGTACGTACTACCTACGGTAAGAATGCGGTATCTCAGATTGCTGCATTCGGTACTATGGCCCCAAAAGCAGCCATTAAAGACGTTGGTCGTGCTCTAGGCATGACCTATGGCTCTGTAGACACTGTAGCTAAGATGCTGCCGGCAACCCCTGGCCTATCCTTTAAGGCAGCCATGGGCTTTGACAAGAAAGGTAATCCAATTGAACCTGCAGCACCTGATTTCTTAGCCCTGTACAACAATGCCGTTAACGACGATGACAAGGCGCGTATTGATCTTATCCACTATGCAATGCGCCTTGAGGGTGTGATTAAGCAGATCGGTAAGCACGCAGCAGGTGTGGTTATCTCTCCTACTCGTACTGCTGAGTTCGCGCCATTAATGCTCGACTCGTTTGGTCAGCCTATTACTCAGTTTGATAAAAAGGACGTTGAACACGCTGGCTTAGTTAAGTTCGACTTCTTAGGTCTGACTACGCTTACCATCATTCAAGACGCGCTCGATATGATTAATGAGCGCAAAAAACGCTTAGGTGAGCCTTTAGTTGATGTAGCGTCGATCCCTTACCATGATGACGCCTCGTTCGAGGTTTTACAGCAAGGTGAGACTACTGCAGTATTCCAGCTTGAATCTGATGGTATGCGCCGTCTGATTAGCCAGATGCGTCCTGACCGTTTTGATGACATGATTGCGCTGGTGGCTCTGTATCGACCAGGCCCTATTCAATCAGGCATGGTGGAGCACTTTGTTAAGCGTAAACATGGCGAGGAAGAAGTAAGCTACCCATCCCCTGACTTCCAAGATCTCGACCTAAAACCAATTCTTGACTCAACCTATGGCGTTATCGTGTACCAAGAGCAGGTTATGCAGCTTGCTCAGGTGCTTGCTGGATACTCATTGGGCGGTGCAGATATTCTGCGTCGTGCGATGGGTAAGAAGAATCCTGCTGAAATGGAAAGCCAGCGCGAAGTATTCAAAAAAGGTGCAGCGAAGAACGGTAAAGATACCGAAATCGCCATGAAGATCTTCGATCAGGTACAGAAGTTTGCTGAGTACGGCTTTAACAAGTCTCACTCAGCTGCATATGCTCTTGTGGCCTGGTGGACACTGTACTTAAAAGTACACTATCCAGCTGAATTCCTTGCAGCCATGATGACAGCTGACCGTACTAATACCGTTAAGCTGGTGTCATATATTGCCGAATGTAAACGCCTTAACATCACCGTAAATCCACCAAGCGTTAACGTAGGTCGTTTTGACTTTACTGTAGATGAAGATGGTTCTGTTATTTACGGCCTGGGCGCGATCAATGGCATTGGTGAAGACTTAGTTAATCAAATCGTTCACGATCGTAATGAGAATGGTCCATTCAACGATTACTTTGACTTTGTTGCCCGCATTGGTAGTCAGCGTCTCAATAAGAAGAGCATGGAAGCCTTTATCTTCAGTGGTGCTTTAGATTGTTTTGAGGGTAGCCGTGCACAGAAGTTTGCATCGATTACACGCGCTATTACCTACGCAACACAAAAGAAAGATGAAAAAGAAACAGGTCAAACTGGCTTGTTTGCCATGATGGATGATATCGACGATACACCAGAGTTTGAACAGTGCCATGAGTGGCCAGAGAAATACACCTTATCTCAAGAGAAGGCCAAGCTCGGTTTATATGTTTCAGGTCATCCGATTAACGGCTATATCGATGAGCTTAGAAGCTATTGCACCACATCTTTAGGACATATTCGTCCAGGCTCACAAGATAGGCCTTCAGTTGATACCGTCTGTGGTGTCGTCATTAGTTGCGATAGCAATGTGTCTAAGAATAGTGGCAAAAAGTTCTACTCTATTACTTTAGATGATGCGACCTCTCAGCTGTCACTGCAGCTTTTCCAAAACCAAGCTGAAACCTTAACTAAGATTTTAGAAGAGCGTGCTAATAGCCATGATCAGCGCATTAATAGCATGCCTGCTGATACGGACGAAAGTCTCTTATGCGATGCACCTTTAATCTTAATCTTGAAGGTGTCTTGCTATAACTCACCTGACGGTCTGCGCTATCGCTGCCGTGGTATTGAGACTATGGATCTCATCCGTCGTAAGAGTGCCCGTAATATCACCTTATGCTTCAAAAAGGACTTCTACGAAGAGCACCATGAGTTCATCAACACCACCTTAATGCGCAATGCCGTCAAGGTAAGTGATATTAAGAGCGCTTTAGCTAAAGCAGGATTACCAAATCGCACTAATCTGCCTGGTCTACCTCCGCCACAAGCACTGCCACCTCAATATGCAGATAACAATCGACGCTCTTCAGGCCGCTATGACAATGAAAATGAGGATGTTTTTGTTGATGAGGGCTGCTCTTTGAGCATCATGCTTGATGATGTACGCATCAATCTCAATAACGATAACTTGCGCTTTATTCCTAGCGACGATCTTATCGAAAGTATTCGAGATCTTGCAGGACCTCATGCGGTGCAAATTAGCTACACCAACTCTTAGCTGCTAATTGCTCTAAAGAAAAGTGCCAACCTTAAGAATCCAACAAACTCATGGACTTTTCCTGCCGAGCTAGGGTTGGCACTTTTCTTGTCCAACAAACTCATGGACTTTTCCTGTCCAGCAAGATCATGTACTTTTCCTGCCGAGCTAGGGTTGGCACTTTTCTTGTCCCAAAAGATCATGTACTTGTCTCCGCCCAATAAGCAACAAGCCCTGACAGATTGCTCTGACAGGGCTTGTTGCTTGTTATAAAACTATGCTTGCGCTCTTACTTATGGCCGTGTGGATTATTAGCCATTTCTTCTTTTTGCTTGCGCAGTTTTTCTTCATTACGACGATACATTTCCATTTCTGCATCAATCTTGGCCTTTTGCATAGCATGCTGCTTTTCAATCTTGGCAGATAAAAGACCAGCAAGACATAAATAAATGCCTGCAAATAAAGATAGCAGCATCCACATACCATTAGAGTAAGGCAGTGAATAGAATGGCTGTACTAATACGGCCAAAACTACGCATACAGAGCCGTATAGGATCTCGTTTTCGCGCAACAGGAAGTAGCAGCAGCCAAACATAAGCACGAAAGCACCGCCTATACGGCATAGGAAATCAAGGGTTGCTGAACCTGGAGTAACAGCAACAAGCATGCATACAGCACCGACAAACGCCAGATATCTGAACCAGGTCACTTTCCTTCTCCTTTGCTTTTCGCAGCTGGCAATAAAATCTTAAACCTTTTGAACAGATCCAATAATAAAGAGATCCGTTAATAAAATTACAAAGCCAATAGGCATAGCTCGCAACTTACCCAATATCCACTGAGGCACTCAGCTTCAAAATCAATTCATTACCAAGTTGACATAAAACAAACTGGTTAATGATTCTTACACTTTAAAGCAAAAGGCGTGACAGTAGTATTCCCACACATTATTATAACACGCCGCATCCATACATAATGTATGGATGCCTTATGAATCAGGGCTGCAATTAACTGTAAACGCGTTATAAACCGCAAGAGCGCATGGGATAAAGTCTGTGTGGTCATACAACATAGACTCATTATGGATAGTCGCACCATTTAGGGCAGCTTCTTGTGCTCCATCATGATCCATTAAAAGACCTAATGAGGTGGCAAGTTCTTGCTGCATACTAATTAAAACTGGCGCTATCCTGGCCTTTTGGCACTCCTCAATGTCCTTTTGATGCACAAATACTGATACCATCGCATCAAGTGGCTCGTTAAGATTAATCTCTAATTGCTCATCAAGGCCACAATTAGCATCTACAGTAACACTTGATGGGTGACTATCGTGCATAGCTTTGCTAAGCACGCACTTTGAACTTGATGGGTGGCTATCGTGCATGGCTTTGCTAAGCACGCGCTTTGAACTTCCTGCCGCCTTTGGTAACTTGAAGCAGTAGACCACGCCCTTTGGAACCTCACTTGAGACAATGGTGTGTTCGTACGGATCAATACTCAATACATCCATCTTAAAGATGCTTAGCCCCGTAAGCTTAATTAGAGCCTCTCTTAAGGTCCATTGTTGCGTAAAAAACAAGGCTTTATCTGCGTCGCTCTCAAGCTTCAAATAATAATCAAGCTCTTTATCGCTTAGGACACGCTCAACTAATGGCTTACGTAAGCGTTTAATATTAGCCACCTCAAGATCGATCCCCTGCTCTTTGCTTCCTGTAGATAGGGCAATTAAATCTATAGAGTGGCTAAGATTAAAGTGAACCTCATTGATGCTCTTACTTAAAGTGCCAATAAATGGCTTACCACTTGGGCCAAGCTTAAGCGGCGGTAGAGGAGCATTTATATCTAACAGTCCTTGCTCAACTAATGCGAGTTTGAGTAAGCCGCGCCCTGATAGATAGGTTTTACGACGTAGTGGTTTAAATGAGGATGCAGAGTTTAATAAGAGCTCATCTTTTGCCACTAATCTTTGTATGCAAGGACTAGCTGGACTGACATAAGCAATCTTTAGTTGCGTTTGCTTCATCTATGCTAGATCCTCATCATTGCGTAACGATAAAAATAACTAAGGCCGCTAAGCGGCCTCAAACATTGCCTCCCCGCTACCTTTAAACAACTAAAGATAAGGGGAGACATAATGAATGTTTAGTTAATACTACTCTTGAGTATCTGCACTAGAGCGACGTATGGTGCGCTTTAAAGATGCGACCTTACGCTTCTTTAAGCTTGCAGCCTCCTCAACGATAGCTTGAGTATCATCAGCCTTGCTGCGGCTGCGGCCTTTGAGAGAGTGAACACGACGCTTTGGCTCATCGCTATCTAATGTTGCAGCGCTTGTAGCTGCTGTAGCACTTGCGGTTACTACACTAGCAGGAGCTGCAGGGCTTGCAGATGGGGCTGCTGCACTAGCTGTGGCACCAACTGAGGCGCTAGCTGCGGCAACAGGTCGCTTTTGAGCTGAAGCATTAGATGCTGATGCCACGGCCTTAGTCAGGCGAGCAATCGACATATCACTCTTTGGAGCCATATCGCTCTTAAGCTTAGCCTCATCATTAATAGCGTTAACATCCACATCCTCTGAGTGAGGTGGAACTACGCCTGACTTGGAGCGATCGGCACGAGCTAATACTGCACGAGCGGCATTACGTGCTGCCTCAAGTGAAGAGCTAACAGCCTCAGATGGCTCAGTACGCTCTACATCAGGTACCTCAACTTTCTTGCTCGCATGAGCTGCAATAGTAGCTCTAGCCTTTGCAGCCTCACGAGCGCGATTTCTTGCAGCGCTACGAGCCGCCTCAAGTGCAATCTTAACCTCATCTGGATTAGATGCATTGCTAAGCTGCTTTTTAGCATCATCACGAGACTTAGCAAATGCACGTGCAGCCTCTAAAGCGCTCTTAACATCAGAGGTCACAGCGCGAGACTGAGGCTTTACATCGACCTTAGTCACAGCATCGCTCTTGAGGACCTGTCGTGGTGTAGCTACCTTACGCTCGGTATTTGGAATCTGACGACCAGCGGCTGATGCAGCTTTCTTAACGTTTTCTAAACGATTAATGCGAGCAGCACCTGCGGCAAATGACTTAGGAGTACGAATGGCAGTAGGCAGAGAATCAGGAACAGTTCTGATCATCTTCTGTGGAACTACTACGCCGGTACGCTCTTTAATTGCATTAGCAACTAAGGAGCTTGCAGTACGTGACTGTAATGCTGCTGCAGCCTTATTAGCCACACCATGCTTTGAAACGATACTGCCCTTATCTTTCTTCCAGGCAGCAGCCACAGCTGCGGCAGCTGAACGCTCCTGAGCAGCTTGGCGAGCTTTAGCAATGCGTGCCATAGCATTAGCACGTGCAGCCTTAACCTTTGGATCATTGCCTGGATTTATTGATGAAATTCGACGTAAAGGCTCTTCATTATCAGCTACCGGGAATGACCACTCGTCATCTTCAGGAACATCCTTACGGGTATTAGCAGCAGCTGTAGCCTTAGCAGTATTTACAGCGGCTCTGATGCTAGCGGCCAAATCAGCTGGATCCTCTTCATCCTCATGAGGAAGAACAGGAGTAACTACATTAAACTCGTTGGTCGCAGCTTCACTAGCTGCTGCTACAACTGCAGCAGCAACATCAGGGGAAGCGCCCTTCTTAGCTAAGTCAGCAGAACGCATAGCTGCAACCTTGGCAGCTCGCTCTCTAGCTTTGGCAAGCATATCTTGCATACGCTCGGACTTAGTGGATGTTGAAACAGGCTTGCTAATGCCACTGTGTGCAGCATCAAATTCATCGCCCACAAAGCCAGTATCATCGGCTACGCTAGCTGCAATAGCATCCACCGCCTCTTTTGCCTCTGCAACAGCTGCCTGAGAGTCAAAGCCATCTGAGCCGATGCTATCGAGAGTTGAAGCATCAAAATCACTAGCATTAAAGCCATCAGCAAAGGAGCCACTAGTATCGATACTTTCGACAGCTGCCAGCATCTCATCGGTATTGAAATCTTCACTACCTGGCAAAGCAGCGGCGGCAGCAGCCATAGCTGCAATATCCTCAGCTAAATCCATAGCATTAAGATCAGCACCAGCAGCTGCAGCTTTAGCTTTAGCAACTTCTGCCTTGATACTTGCTGCTACGCCACCTTCAGCTGGAGCATTTAAAGGCTTAAACTCTTTGTGATGCTTATAGGCATTTTGCAAGAGACCACGGCCCTCAGAGCCAGCATTAGCAAATGCCATCTTTAAAGCTTCTGCTGCGGTACGTGGGCCCTTAACACGAGTCTCACCACCCTCATTTAAGGTTGCAAAAATCTTCTTTGGCTTTGGCTTAGTAGCTGAGGATGCTCTTAAAGCAGCAAGCTTAGCCTGAGCTACCATCTGTGCAGGGGTCAGCGCAGCAGCTGTTGATGCAGCTAAAGGCGCACTCTGAGACTTAAGCTCCTTAGTCTTATCCTCAGAAACACTATCTTTAGCCATCTGAGCTGCAGTAGCTTGAGATTTATCGTCAGCCTGATCATCAGCCTTTTCATCAGCTGCGGCTGCGGCGGCCTTAGCTGCTGCTACCATGGCTTTAAGATCAGATACTGCCGGAGCGCTTGGCTTTTGGCTATCGCTCTTAGGCTCTTGAACATCATCTGATGCGGCTGCGGCGGCCTTAGCTGCTGCAACCATGGCCTTAAGATCGGAGGCTACCGGAGCACTAGGATTTTGGCTATCGCTCTTAGGCTCTTGAGCATTATCAGATGCGGCCTTGCTAGCAAACTCTGCCTTAGCGGATGTATCTGTGCGTGCAGCTGTATCAGTGCTTGCAGGGGTATCAGTGCTTGTGGCGGCATCTGCCTTGACAACTTCTTGTTCCTTATTGGCCTGCTTAGCGGCATTGAGGTTCTTAAGTTTATTAAGAGCCTCCATGACCTTTTGCTGTCTCTCAAGGTCAGAGATCATGCCAGGGTCATTAGCTAAAGCAGGTGAAATGGTGCTGCCATCGATACCAAACTTCTCTTGAATACCACGACGCATGCGCTCTTCAAGAGACTTAGCCTCTTCTTGAGCAGAGTCGACACGAGTAGTGTTGTACTCGTAGAAACGGGAGGCCTCGTTCTCAAAGTCACCCTCGAGCAAGGAGACGTGGTTTAACGCCTCAGCAGCACGATCACTCTTTTCAAGAATGTCGTGTTCCTTATCTTGTTTTTCTAACTCTGCGCTAATTTCTTCACTTAAGACATCTTCAGAGCCTGGAGACATGCCATCTAAGTTCAGCTCAGGAAGCTCCTCACCACCTTCTTGAGCAGCGGCTAAGGTTGCCTGCTTAGCAATACTTGAAGGGGCCTGAGAAGACTTTTCCTCAGACTCGGATACACTCTTGTCTGCATCTTCAGAGTGCTTTTCTCTTAAGTTGTGATTGTAAATAGAGAAACTGAAGTTTAAGGAGTCAAGGTTTAAGCCATCAGCAGCGCCATCCTGATTCTCACTTGCATCAGCTTTATTTGCAGAGCTTGACTGATAAGGCTCGCTTTCATTGCTTACCTCACTAGTCTCTGCAATCTTGGCATCGATAGCCTGACGGTCAAAGTCTGTAGCTGCACTATGAGTGCCGTCTACCTTAAGCTCATCGTGTTCATCAGGCACATCTTCTGACTCTAATGAGGCTAATACCTCAGCTACAGTCTTGCGCTTGAAGTTTGGATAAACTGGAGATTGCTCTTGATCCTTAGGAGCTGACTCATAACGATCGTCATTGAGATCCTCGGCTTGTTGACCTAAAGTATCAGTGAGGTTGTGAGAGTCAA
The DNA here is from genome assembly GCF_902485895.1 of uncultured Anaerobiospirillum sp. Taxonomy (NCBI): domain Bacteria; kingdom Pseudomonadati; phylum Pseudomonadota; class Gammaproteobacteria; order Aeromonadales; family Succinivibrionaceae; genus Anaerobiospirillum; species uncultured Anaerobiospirillum sp. The sequence goes on from NZ_CABTML010000011.1 coordinate 13,118, forward strand.
GCTCATCTTGGTTCTCATGCTCAATACGGCTTTGACGAGCAGTAGCTGAGTTTAAGATATCAGCAAAACCTGCTGATGAACTAGCAGTATCCTCAGTAGTTTTCTTGTTATAACTCTTTTGCAGATCAGCTACAGCTTCAGCATCATCATTATCAATTACATCAAGTAACTGTCCTACCTTGCGACCTGTAAGAGGAACCTGAGCAAGCTCATTACCTACATTCTCTTGGGCGCTTTGAGGCTGTGCTGCTTGACCTTGAGCATTAGCCGCATCAATCTTAGCCATTAAGCCAGACCATGGTGATGAGGCATTATCTTTATTGTTTGTATCTGATGCGGACTGTTTTTGCTCCTGCTCTTGTGCAACAGACATAGCAAGAGAGCTCAGACGACTCATACGGTCAGCTAAGGCCTCTTTAGAAGGAGTATTAGCATCAGATGCTTTAGCTTGAGTTTCCTTACGTGCAGTTGCAGCTAAGAAATCGTTACTAAAGTCAGGGCCATCATCGGCACTTAAACCCTGCAGCGCGGCGTTACCAAAGCTGTTAGCTGCACTAGTGCTATCTCCGTTAGCATTAGTGCGTGGCTCTGGATAGCTATTATTTTCTTTTAATGGCTTGAATGCGCTGTCTGCACCATCAAGGCTCAGAGGAACATCATCAGCGCTTAAATGTCTTGAGCTAGCTCTCTTATTGCCTTTCTTGCCTGAGGCTTTTTGATTGCGTGCTCCCTTGCCTGCGAGATCTAAATCGTCCTGCTCCTCATCTAAGAACGAGTCCTCTACAGGGAGTACTGGTGCATCATCATCTTCTGCGCTTCTCTTAAAGAGCTTTAAGAGCAAGGCGCGCATTAAGAATAGAAAAGCGACAAAGGCCACACCACCTACGATACCGTAGATATGACCAGAATCAGGATCAGGGAATTGCTCAGGAGTAATGCCTTGCGAGAGCAAGAACTCAATTATCTTCCTCGGAAATGCAATAGCTAATGCTAGCGGTACATCACCTGCGAGCATAGCAAAGATACCGAACCTAAAAGTACGGGGAATTAGGCAGAAAATAAGGCCTAAAGCGAATATGGTTGCGCCCATATACGAAAACAGGGCATCTACCGAGGAAACTAGATCAATCATGGAGCACTTAAAGAATAGATAAACAGGCTGTTAACTAGGTCGTCTTATTTAAGAATGTGCCCATCCAAGGACTGATAATTGAGTGGATTAGCACTCAAAGCTTAAGTGGATAGTTCCTTATACACGTACATAACACCTTTGTTATGAACTTGTATTTGGCACTTACAGGCAAACTAAGCCGATAAAGTGCTATCTCACTAACAGCACAGCGCAAGGATGATTGAATGGCCTTAACAGGCCCTAATTCGGTGCATAAGCGCATGCACCAAAGAACATAATCTTATAACGCACATAGCTCTACTCGATTATATCAAAGTCTATACGCGCAAACTGCAATGCACGCCTCAAAGAGCCATGTTGTCTTATTATTCTCATGTGCGACGTCTTCGCACTATTTTGTGGCGGCGACTTATTTGCCAAACTATTCTTACAAAACTAACCTCAATTTAAAGCCTCTCTAACCTTATTTTCTTAGCATAGATAAAGGCTTTTCGGCTATTTTACACGAGCAACTCGTAAGCTGCTTTTGGTAAGAGACTACTCCCCAATACAGAACATGACTAAGTACTTGATTATGTTGAACGTTACACAGAAAATACTATTTTTCATAATGTCGAAACTAAGACTCAAGTTACTCAAGGTATGTAGCGACTAATGCAAAATTTTCAAGCCCCATAATAGGGCACGATGAAGATTAGCAATCAAGCTAATACCAAGAAATACGATAAATATATGCCTATACGAACATTTTTGTTCTTGGCTACGATAACTTTGCTTTTTGAGTAATCCATGACTGCGGATGAACATTTCATTGGCAGTATTACGATAGTTGATCGTTTTCGATATGTAATCTGCCTAAAAGCACCATAGCCGTGGCAATAATTTTCCAACATTAGAGAATGTACTATGTTTGTTTGGGACGGAGATCCAATTGCTTTTACCATAGGTCCACTAACCTTGCGTTGGTACGGATTGTTCTTTGCCTCTGGCTTTGTGATTGGCTACTTCATCATGCAGGCTATGTTTAAGCGCCTTAAGTACAACACTGAAGACTTAGACAAGCTGCTCGTGTATATCTTTGCTGGCACCATCATCGGCGCTCGTCTTGGTCATTGTCTTATTTACGAACCAGACTTCTACCTGTCCAATCCAATTGAGATCCTTAAAATCTGGAATGGCGGACTTGCAAGCCACGGTGGTACTGTAGGCGTGATTGTCGCTTACTCCATCTTTATTTGGCGCTCCAAGAAGTACCGTTTCTTAGAGCTTGCCGATATGCTCAGCATCCCAATTGCGCTCGTCTGTTGCTTCATTCGCTTAGGCAACTTTATGAACTCTGAAATTCTTGGAACCCCAACAGATAGTGCGTTTGGCGTTGTATTTGCCCGTTTGGGCGAAGACTTTGCCCGCCACCCTGCTATGCTCTATGAAGCTTGTGCTTACTTTGCCACTTTCATCGTGCTTACCTTAGTGTACTTTGCGATGAAAAAGCGCCCTGATGGTTTCATCTTGGGCTTAATGCTTCTTATGATCTTCACTGCTCGTGTCATCATTGAGCCATTTAAGATCGAGCAGGCAGATTATCAAACCAATGTAGGCATGAACGTAGGACAGCTGCTTAGTTATCCATTCATCATTGCAGCACTAGCTTTGATAATCTTTGTTTGGTACCGCTATAAGAAGAACGCCAAATAGCGTTAAGATAATTTTTAAAAATTCTTTTCGTGGATGAAACCATCTTTGCTAGCACTTGTATTTTGGAAAGTTAGATTATTAACTTATTCATTAAAGTTTTAGCATTATGGGATACACCCTGATGGACTTTGTGTGTGTGTCCATCAGATGAATCATTTTGTTTATATTAAGGAGAGTATATGGCTCTTGAAGTTATCGTCCTTGCCGCAGGTATGGGCAAACGCATGCACTCTGATTTACCAAAGGTGTTGCATAAGGTTGCTGATGAGCCGATGCTCTTTCATGTCATTAAGACCGCTAGTGAGCTTAGCCCATCCAAGATTCATGTAGTACTTGGTCACAAGGGCGAGCAAGTGGAACAAGCCTTACAAAGCCTTGAGGGTGCTTGCCACTCACTCATTAATGTGTGCTACCAAAAAGAGCAATTAGGTACCGCCCATGCAGTATCTCAGGCCATTCCTTGTGTCGATGCATCCTCAGATGTGATTGTTCTTTATGGGGATACTCCATTAACTCCAAAGAGCGAGCTTGAGCGTTTGCTCTCAGGTCTTAGCAGCTCTGCTATGACTTTGCTGACCTCACGACCAAAGAATCCTTTTGGCTACGGTCGCATCATCCGTGACTCAAAGGGCAGCATTCGTTGCATCGTTGAAGAAAAGGACGCTAGCGAAGAGCAAAAGGCAGTTCGCGAAATTAACACCGGCATGATCGCCGCATCAGCTGCAGTATTAAATGAGTATTTGCCAAAAATCTCCAACAACAATGCTCAAGGTGAGTACTACCTTACCGATCTCATTGAGCTCTTAGTTAAGGATGGCCGTACCGTAAGCCCTGTTGAGGCTCAGCCTCACAACACCATGCTGCTCGAAGGCGTCAATAACAAGGTACAGTTATCTGCAGTTGAGCGTATCTACCAAAAGCAACAAGCCACTCGTTTAATGACTGAAGGCCTTACTTTAGCTGATCCTGAACGTTTTGATCTGCGCGGCACTCTGAGCTTTGGTAAAGACTGCTTTATCGATACCAACGTTATCATTATGGGCAAGGTGGTGCTCGGCGATAACGTAATTATCGGTACTGGCTGTGTACTTAAGGATGTAACCATTGGCGATCGCTCTGAGATCTCTCCATACTCCATCTTAGAAAAGTCTGAGATGAAGGTGCACACTACCATTGGACCATTTGCACGTCTGCGTCCAGGCAATGTGCTTGAAGATGAGGTGCACATTGGTAACTTCGTTGAAGTAAAGAATAGCCATATTGGGGTTGGCACTAAATCTGGCCACCTTACTTATATTGGTGATAGCGATATCGGCTCTGGCACTAACATCGGTGCCGGTACTATTACCTGCAATTATGATGGCGCTAATAAGCATCGCACTGTCATCGGCAAGGATGTCTTCATTGGCTCAGATACACAGTTAGTTGCCCCGGTTACTGTTGAGGATGGCGCAACTATCGGAGCAGGTACCACCGTAACTAAGACTGTAGCTGCCAACGCACTGTATATCACTCGCGCAAAGGGTCTTACTAAGGACAATTACAAGCGTCCAACCAAAAAACCTAAGGCTTAATCAGTCACATCGACACAGATCTTTATGCCATAGCAAGCGGCCTCACTTAGTGGGGCCGTTTTGCCTTGGGCACAACACAAACCAGCCCTCTGATAGAGTCTAAACATTTGTGCCTCTTATATAGATAGGAGTTTGAGCACCGCTAGTTGTATTTGGGCCCAACAACAGGGCAAACTGTGTGCCCGATCCCAAATTTTGCTAGAATAATGCGCAATTTAGCTTTCACTTTTAAGATCTCAAAGCCAATATGATGTGTTTGGTTGTCACATCATCATGCAAATATAGTCTAATTCTATATGGCGAGATCTGTTGTAGTGAGCGATTTTTCCATAGAGTGGACGCTATAGCTATTTGCGGGGCTAGGCTTATATAAAGTCTAGCATGGGTTGTTTTATCAAGATCGCTGTCATTACCCGTGGCAGTGGTTGCGCCTGGTGTTTTATGAAAGACTTCAAACGTTCTATATCATTTGCATCGTGGCGTGAAAAAATTGCTTTTAGCGTCGGTGTCCTCGGCAAAGAATTAGTGCAAGGTCTTATAAATCTATGCATCTTTGCCTACTGCATCCATGTACTGCATCTTGAAGCAGCATTTTTGTGTGCTTTGTACTTAGGCTTTCATGTTCTAGGTACTATTGCCAATCCTATTATCGGCTTCTTAGTCGACAATACCTCTAGCCGCTTTGGTAAATACAAGCCGTGGATCTTTTGCGGCTCGCTGTTAAATCTCCTAGCTATTGTATGGATGTACCACTTGCCTGAGCAAGGCGGCAGCATCTACTTAGCAGTAACGCTCTCCTATGCATTATGGTCACTATCGTTCTTTATGATCGATACTGCCTCATGGCCGATGCTGACTATCTTTAGCTCCGATAGCTCAACGCGCGATGCCATGGCCTCAGTTCCATGTATCGCCACCTCGATCGGTACTTTCTTTATACCTATCTGCTCTGTACCCCTGCTCCATTACTTCCCGACCATGCTTTCAGGTCCAAATGATGAGTACACTAATGCAGATATCATGAGCATTATCATTTTGGTGGTCAGTCAAAGTGCTTTGTTACTTTTCATCCGAACCAAGCACATTGCTAAAAGACAAGCGCGTAGCATTCGCCGCAATTCTCACAAGCATATGCTGCCGCCATATCAAAAAGATGCCATTGGCTCTAATGGTGGCTATTGCTCTACCAACGACTCGCACAATCTTTACGCTCGTCTTGCGGCTCAAGCGGCACTTAACTACTCTAAATCACAAGGCTCAAACAAGCCTCAGATGCAAAACTTTAAGGACTCTACAGCCTCTGAGGGCATCATTAGCTCTAGCTTTACAACTTACGATGCAGCTGTAGTTCAGAACAACGTCAAGCAGTGCTACAACAATGTTATCGGCTATTTTGACCGCGCTAATGTTAATGGTACTGACGATAAGATGGTGGGCTATTCCTCCAATGGAGATAATGCAGGTTCTAATAGCGAGCTTTATGCCTCACTGAATAATCAAGAGCAAAACCATAACCACGAAATTAATGATATTAGTGCTGTCTATGCAGAGATTCGCGAGGCTACAATGGCCTCTAGCAATCAAGAGAACTACGTTAATTCGTTTAATGAGCTCTCACCTGTTGCGCATAGCAATCATCAAGGTAGCTCTGAAAGCCTCATCAAACAAATTAAAAACATTGCCCAGATCGTGTTGCACAACGATCAGCTGATGGTGCTCTTTATTTGCGGTGTATTAATTAACATAGCTTTAGGCATCACCGTTGGCTCTATTTTTAATCTCTTAAATGCCAACAACCTCTTTAACAATCACTCTATATACACTGCACTTTTAGTTGGCTGCTTCTTACAAATTACCTGTATGGCTTTGTATGAGCCCATGGTGCGCATGCTCTCTAGAGCCTTTGTCTTTAACTTTTCAGTCTACTTATTTATAGGCGGCGCTGTAGTCCTTTTCTTAGCGCAAAATGCCTCTGACATGCTTACCGCACTCATAACTGCTGCATTAATCTTAATTAACTGCGGCTTAGGCATGTGTCATGTCAGCCTGATTTCAATGACTGTAGATACCGTAGACTATGGAGAGTTTAAACTTTCACAGCGTAATGACGCCTTGATTTTCTCTATGCGCATTACCTCAGTACACTTAGGTAGCACCATTTCATTCTTCTTCTTTGGTGGATCTATGGCAGCAACATTTGTCTTTGAAGACTCTCAAGTACCGCTGCCAGAAATGAACTCGAATATGGCGACTATCTTTGTTGCTATTTTGTGTCTAACCACCCTCTTTATCTACAGTGCTTACTACAAGCTCAATGGTAGCTTCTATCGTAATGTGCTCAATAACCTGCAGTACTTACGTCAAAACTTTCGCTCAGCTGATAATGTTGATAGAGGCCCATTTATGCTCCGCTATGCGCTCGATGAGAGCACTATGATTGTTAAGCTCAAAGCAAGCAATCAAGATGACATCATCCGCGCCATGGTGCAAAAACTCTCTAAGGTCAATGCTATTACCTCGGAGCATGATTACTTAAGCGATCTTAATGCACGCTTAGAGCTCGGTCCTTGTGGCGTTGCTGAAGGTATCGCGCTGCCGCATGCCAAATCATCTTCTGTATTGCGTGCCACTGTGGTAGTTGCAACCCTTGATACCCCAATCGATCTTGGCTCCCTTGATGGCCGCAAGAGTGATCTTATCTTCTTGCTTGCTAGCCCTGATGACGGCGAGACCCACTTAAAACTTTTAGGCCGCCTCTCCTTGTTACTAAACGAGCCAGGTTTTGCCGACAAGCTCCGTGACTGCGGATCAACTACTGAGATCTTTGAGCGCCTTGTACAGTGCGAAAAGCACGTGGTCAAATAAGCGCCCGCTCAGTAAACTCGCTAAAACAACCCTCGATCGCATCAACACTACTTGTCGAACACATCATCTGAAAAGGCCCTAATTGCCTAAGAGCACGACAGGCGCAGATCCACCAAAAAACCATGTTACCCTTTTGCATGAGGCAAGGTCTTTAGCGCCTAGGAAATGGAGATTAGTTGAATGCTTTTCAGGTATTAAGTAATTTGTACATATGCATGAGATAATCAGCATAGGCTAATGATAAGATCTGCTTACTTGGACTTGAAGCTAGGAAGGATATATGAGTATCTCTGTATTACGCTCACATAAGGCAGTACGCCTCTTTAAACTCTTCTGTGCAGGCAGTGCCGCTTTTAGTGCTTTAGTGCTTGCTGCCACTCCTAGTTTTGCCCATGCTACAGCCAACGAAACGATCGAGCAGAACAATATCATTAAGGTATGTGCTGTACCGCAGCTATATCAGGCAGTTAACCTGATGCAAAATGTCTCAAAGATTAAGTTTGAGCCTACCTTTGCAACAGCTAACGAATTGTATGCCATGGTAGCTAACGCACCTGAAAACAACACTGTAGCTGTCTGTGATGTAGTGCTTTCATCTGATGAAAGACTACCAATTAGCCTGATTCGCTCTCAAAGAGCAGTAGGCAGCTCTATGGTGCCTTTTGCTATTGCTCCTTTAGTATTTTGGTCACGCGATCCTGAATTATTTAGCTCCAAAGGCAATACTGCGCAAAACCTGTTGCGCAAACATCAGATTCAAAGCCTCGCACTAGCGTCAGCAAACCAAACTCCTGTTGGCTTTGCAACCGCACAGCTTTTGAAAAACTCAGCTTTTAATACATCCTATCTGAAAGACAAAACCTATAAGAGCGAACACGAGTACCAAGTCTACTCCATGGTCTCTAACGGCAATGTTCAGGTAGGCATTGTCACTAAGCCATTAGTTGCTCAAATAACTCGCGAGCTCAACGGCTCTTATTATGAGGTGCCACGTAATCTGCACTCTGATATTCAGTACTATGCCGTTTTAATGGAGCAGTCCAAAACCAATCGTAAAGCTAAGGCCTTCATTGGCCGCCTCATAAAAGATAAGCGCATTCAGGAAGTCCTCCACATTACTGGCTTCTCCCCAATCACAACAGACTAATCCAATAATCAAAAAAATTACATAGCGTAAGCCTAAGACTATCTACTAAAGAGCAACTAGCGCTCTTATCAAATGAAAATGGCGAGGTGAACTCGCCATTTTCATTTGAATCATACGTAAAGCAGCCATCACATTAGATCTTGGCTAATGCACTAAGGCTTATAGCAATCAAATCGACATTGGCCACCGTCAACAAAATAGGCTCTTTGTATATCTACAGCACTAACTGGCTCTGCTGTTGAAGGGCGCTTGACCACCACACGCTTAGTCGCAAGCCTTAAAGCAATGCGAACAAAGTCTTCAATGTCCTTGTCCTCACCAATTACCTGTCTAAACAAGAACATATCTTTCTTAACTACAGCACTCTTTTCTCGTTCTGGGAACATAGGATCGTAGTATATCACCTCAGGAGCCTCCCCAACGTATGAGGCTATAGTGCCTATTGCCTGAAGCTTTGGCAAAGTAAAAGGAAAGAAGCGTGACTTAGATGCTCTCATTAACGCATCTTTTAAGATAATCCAGATAGGCAGCTGTCTTTCAAAGGAGAACACCTGAGCTTTAGCATGAGCTAAGATCATGGACTCTCGTCCTAATCCTGCAGTGGCATCAAAAACTAAAGCCCCATCTTCAATGCCATTCATCACTGCACGAGCTAAAGGCTCTTTTTGTCTACCACCGCGTAGCAGTCTTTGACGATATGAAATTTGCTCAAAGTCGATGACTAATGGCTTCATCTTAGCTTGTAGCAACAAACTCATACCAGCCATACCGTTATCAAAACCAATTAAGGCATCCCCATCGCTAATGAACGATGCATATTCGCTATTTAAAAACGCCTCATGTCCATGTTTATGGATTAACGCACTGGCTTTGGCTGCAGCATCTTTAAGTGCAGCTGTGCTCTCATCGCCCACCACATAAACAAGCCTATCACCATAGCTACCAAGTAAAGTAGCGTCCGATAAGCAAGAGATCTGAGTGCCATCCACCTGCAAAGAAGAATCCCCACTCACATCAGATACACAAGCATTAGTAGCTACTGCCTCTTCAATAGATTGCTTGATCTCATCAATAAATAAGCTTGCTTGCTCATTAGCATTTAGATGTAAGTATAGTTTCTTCACGATTGATCCTATTTAGCCGAGCTCAGAGCGCAGATAGTCTAAGGTAGCGCCAATATCAGGACGCACTCCAGTCCATAACTCATATGACAAAGTAGCCTGACCGACAAGCATTCCAAGACCATCAAAACATGCCTTAACACCAAGGCTCGAAGCCTTATCAGTAAAGACAGTGCTACCTGTCTTAGTGTAATAGAGATCATAAGCAAAGGCAGCATGAGTGTAGATGCTATCAGGAATCTTAGGCAACTCTTTGCTCACTGATAAAGACGTAGAGTTAATGATCAGATCATAATGATCATCAGGTAAAAGATCATCAAAAGTACAAGCTCTGCACTTAGCCTCAGAGCGATCAAGCAGTACTTCATCTAGGCCTTGCAGTAATTGACTTGCCTTTGAGACAGTACGATTAACTAAGGTAAGCTCGCTTAGTGCAGCTTCTTTACTCATAAGTGATGGCAAGATACCTCGTGCAGCACCACCTGCGCCGATGACCAACACTTTAGCTTGCTGCAAAGGAGCATTTAGACGTAATAGATCGCTATAAAAGCCAAAACCATCGGTATTGTCGCCAATATAGCGCTCATTTCCATCCTCACTTTGAATGCATTTGAGGGTGTTTACCGCCTTAGCAATACGAGCACGATCGGTAAGCTCATGAGCAAACTCATATGCCTCAATTTTACATGGCACGGTTATATTACAGCCAAGACCACCTGAGCTAAAAAATGCATCAGCAGCCTCTTTAAAGCTACCTTCAACTAGCAAACGCTCATACGAGATCTCATGCCCATGTAATTTAGCAAAATGCTGGTGAATAAGAGGGGACATGGAGTGTGCAATAGGATTACCAAAGACTGCTAGTTTGAGTGCCATAACGATACCTGCTAGAAAGTGTATTTCTGCTTTAGCATATCAAACCACACTAGGCAGTCATACTATCTCACCGCAATAGTACACATGCACCAAGCCTATTATGCCCTTGCAGCATGACTAACCTAGATTTAGCTAGCCTATTATGCCCATGCAGCATGGCTACCCAAGATTTGCTAGCCAAATACGTTCTGCTATGGGCGCAAGATTGCTCCGGTCATAGCATCATAGATAGTGCTAGGTTTGCTTAGTCCTTGACATGGCTCATCAAGAATATAGTCAACAACAGAACCAAAGACTCTCTTAAGCTCCTCAAGATCTGCAACAGGCTCATTGCCTGAAATATTGGCGCTAGTTGAGACAATAGGACAATTAGTCTGCCTGCACAGCTCTTGTAATAAAGGAAAGGCACTTATGCGTACGGCAACGGTATTTCTGCCCCCAGTAAGGACACTTGGCAGTGATGGGTGCGCTGGAACAATGAAGGTGGCATGTCCTGGCCACTTTTCATGAATAAGACGCATGCTGTCTTGAGATAATTGGGCAAAATTTACAGTACCCTCAAGCATAGCAATATCCGATGCCACTACAATAAGGCCCTTGTTGAGCGCACGATGCTTAATACTAATAACTCTTTGTACGGCATTGACATCATTGACTCTAGCTGAAAGTCCAAAGACACCTTCAGTTGGGCAGGCGATCACACCACCCTCTTTTAAAGTCTGGGCAGCCTCTGCAATCTTGTAGCTAACCGCATCGCTTATCTGTGACAACTTCTTACACCTCAAACTAAAGCAGCGCCCGTCCAAAACTGTAATGAGCGAATCAAATTTAACCAAATGTACTTACTTTGGCGACAAACAAAAAGGGGCATCCATGTGGATCACCCCCTTTTGTTGATTTCAGACAAGATTAGTTTGTATCTTGCCTGCTCTGCAAATCTTTATAGCAGCATTAACAAGCCAGTTAAAAGACCTGTTTTGATAATTAGAGCTTAGCTTGTAAAGCAGCGTCTTTAGCCATTACTTCCTCAGCAGCGGCCTGACGGTTTGCCTTAACACGAGCGTCTAAGTCCTTATCAACTAAGGCCATGATCTGGGCTGCTAAGTAACCTGCGTTCTTGGCACCAGCCTTACCAACTGCAACAGTTGCTACAGGGATACCACCTGGCATCATTACGGTTGAGTAAAGAGCATCAACGCCATTTAATGGACCGCCATCAACTGGAATGCCGATTACAGGACGGGTAGTGCGAGCAGCAACAGCGCCAGCTAAGTGAGCTGCTAAACCAGCTGCACAGATAAATACGCTAGCACCACGCTTCTCAGCATCCTGAACATAGTTTGAAACTACATCTGGAGTACGGTGAGCAGAAGCTACACGTACTTCGTACTTGATATCAAAGCCCTTTAAAACATCAAGAGTGTTGTTCACCAAAGGTAAGTCTGAATCTGAACCCATGATAATGACAGCAAATTGCTCTGACATCGTATTCTCCGTTAAATCTGATATCTTAGGCATCCTTATGCCCTACTAAGCTCTAAATTATATCATGAGCAAAGTACCTTATCGCACATGTCACACTTATGGACATGCCCATTAGCCACCATGCTCACACAAGATTACCTCTAATATTTACAAAGCAAACAAGCAGGCCTCATAAATGTAAGCAGTGTAAAAAGCAGTGCTTTTGTAAAATGCGTACCCTTGCTCATTTGGCACCTGAGGCTGTTAGAACGCCTTATCCATGTTCGCTTGGCATTTAGGCTTTGGCAAAGACTTATCCATGTTCGCTTGGCATTTTTGGCTTTGGCAAAGACGTATCCATGTTCGCTTGGCATTTTTGGCTTTGGCAAAGACTTATCCATGTTCGCTTGGCATTTAGGCTTGTGGTGTTTGAGCGAGCATCTCTTGTTTACGACGGCGGCGTGATGCACACAGTGGATTGCCGCAAATAAGAGCGATACCAGCTTTCACCTTCTTTTTGTACTTAAGAGGGAAGCCACACTCCTTACACTCACTTGCCTCCGGTACACCTGGTAGTATGAACTCACAGCTTGGGTAGTTATTACAGCCAAAGAAGATGCGTCCTGAACGTGCTCTTCGGCGCTCTAATTGCCCTTTGTTGCACGATGGGCAGCTAATCTCCTCATCAACCGAGTCCTCTTTGTAAGTGTAAGTACATTGAGGGTAGTCTGAGCAGCCAATAAAAAGACCATAGCGACCTTTCTTTACGGCTAACCGTGCCCCACACTCGGGGCAGGTGCTTTCTAGCGTCTTAAGCGTTACGACTGCATTAGATCTAGCTGTGTAATAGCGTAGCTTACACTTAGGAAAGCATGAGCATCCTAAAAACGCTACCCTCTCATTTTGTCTTAAGATAAGGCTGCCCTGTCCGCATGCCGGGCATGGATCACCCTCTTTGAGCAGCATCTTGTTATAGCGTTCTTGATCAGCTGCAGATAATTCAGGATAAGAGGCCTCATTATCAGCATCTGCAATCCCGCTCTCGATTATCGCCACTGGCTCTGCGATAGTAAGGTCTGGCTTCGCCTCCTTATCGCCATCAGTAATGCCATCTTCTAAAGAAGCGTCTTGCTGCGCTTTAGCACTTAGATTTTGGCCATTATCATGAACAATCTTTGTCTCATCACTGCTTGAAGCCTCTTCATCCTCAACCACCTCAATCATTTTGTTGAGAATTTGCACCGCACTGCCAGAGGCTAGACTCTCGCTATCCTCTACGGCACCAACATGGGTTGCATTTCCGCTTTGCTCTACTGAATTAACAGGGGCTGAGCTTTCGCTCTCCTCTATGGTCGTGGTTTGCTCATCTTTAGAATCAGCGGTTACAACGACAGCAGTGGCTAGGTTACGCTTGGGCATATCCTCAAGCGCATCAGGAGCTTGTTGATTTTCATCCTGTGTAAGGAGGGGAGTAGATGCGTTTACATGCAGCTTATTGTTGTGCTCATCTACATGAGTGGAGTTTGTAGATCCATTTTGCTCTAGTGTTGGCATGCTCGATGGGCTTTTGCCATTATCTGTCTCATTAGTTGAGATATCTACAAGTGACTCTGTAGTCTCTATATGAGCGTTAGTTGTGAGGTTATCGTTTTGCAGCATGGTAATTATGCAGCCTACTTGATGAGACTGAAAACATGAGAAGAATGATTAATTTGAGGAAAGGCATTTTACTCTATGATTCAGTCATTTGAGCATGAAGTGCAATCTTCATTACTTGACAGGCGTGGTAAGATATCAACGGAATTTTTGATTCTATTTTTTCTTGGACCATGCTTACAATGGCTCAATTATCAGCTTTTGTAAGTTCTTAGCATGCTGCATCGTTTAACTTAATTGCCTTAAGGCTACTTAAGTAGAGCTAGGTTAGTCATGCCATGGTCTAAATACTTAGGTTTGATGACACGAGGTTTTTGAAGAACATGGCTGTTCGTGAGATCCTGATTTACCCAGATGACCGTTTAAGAGCCCCAACTGTTGAGGTCACTGTCTTTGATGATGCACTTAAGGCTCTGGTTCAGGACATGTTTGATAGCATGTACCACTATGACGGCATTGGTCTTGCGGCTCCTCAGATTGGCGTGAGCAAGAAAGTCGTAGTTATCGACATTGCTGATGTTGACAGTGAGGGTCAAGTTCTTAAGCACAATCCTATGGTAATCATCAATCCAAAGATTGTTGAAAAGAGCGGTAGCATCGAATACAAAGAGGGCTGTTTATCAGTCCCTGAGTACTACGATACTGTTACCCGTGCTGAGCGTGTGAAGGTTGAATACCAAGACGTAGATGGTAATCCACAGTCCATTGAGACTGGCGACTTATTAGCTATTTGCCTGCAGCACGAGATCGATCACCTTGATGGTCATATCTTTGTTGACTACTTAAGCAGCCTTAAGCGTACTAGAGTCACTAAAAAGATGGCCATGATTAAAAAAGAGCGTGAGGAAGCATAGTAGTTCTTTATCCGCTTTAAGTAAGCTTGTACATACGCCATTTATGCCTGTGCACAGGCAAAGCTTAATGCGCTACCCCACCTCTTAATTCTTGTCTCGAAGCTACCTGTGTCAGAGCAGGCCTTGTGCACCATAGGTAGCTTACAAAGCTATAACTTAGCTTATAGAATCCATTTCTATCCTGAGGCATTATCAGCCCGTATCTTTTATCCAACACCACCTCAATGCTCTTAACCTTAATGCTGCCTTGTGCGTAGCATCTTAGTTATAACTTGTATGAGCTTGGATAAACGATACACACTTGTAGGAGCCTAGAAACTTAGATGGCTGAGAAAATCATATTTGCAGGCACTCCAGACTTTGCAGCCGTGCACTTACAAGCACTGCTCGACAAAGGCTTTGATGTAGTTGCTGTTTATACACAGCCTGACCGTCCAGCAGGTCGTGGTCACAAACTCACACCAAGCCCAGTAAAAGAGCTAGCCCTTAAGCACAACCTGCCTGTTTACACTCCACTGAACTTCAAAGAAGAGGAAGATAAAGCACAGTGGGAGGCAATTGGTGCTGACATTGCAATTGTGGTTGCATATGGCGTCATCTTGCCAGAGCGTGTACTTAACGCCCCTCGTTTAGGCTGTATTAACGTACACGGCTCATTACTGCCAGAGTGGCGTGGTGCTGCCCCAATTCAAAGAGCACTGTTAAGTGGAAAGGGAACTACTGGCGTTACCATCATGCAGATCGTTAAAGCCTTAGATGCTGGCGATATGCTCTTTAAAAAGGAAATGCCGATCTTAGATAGCGATACCTCAGGCTCTTTATTTGAGCGTATGGCAACTGTGGGTGCAGAGGCTTTAGTTGAGGCCCTGCCAGATATTCTTAGCTCTAAGATCACCCCTGAGCCTCAGGATGAAAAGCTTGTAACCTATGCAGCAAAGCTAAGCAAGGAAGAGTCTCCGCTTAACTTCAACAAAAGCGCTCAAGAGCTGTGTTTGCAAGTGCGTGGTCTTAACCCTTGGCCAGTAGCTACCACCTCACTTGGTGATACCTTATTTAAGGTCTTTGAAGCACACGTCTTAGCTGATGGGGAAATTGGCGCTCTTGGCGACACCTCCAACCTAGGTGCTGGCGCTATCGTTGAGGTAAATGCCTCTGGCATCGTCGTAAAATGTGCCGAAGGCTTCTTAGTTTTGAAGACCATTCAGGCCCCTGGTAAGGGAAGAGTGAGTGCCGCTGACTTAGCTCGCTCCAGAAAGGAACAGTTTGCAAGAGGTGTGTGCTTTGCCTAAGTTTGAACGTCCAGCATTTCGCAAGTCTAAAAACTTTAAGCCAAAGACTCCTAAGGTTGAAGTCGCTGGCTCGAAGTCACGTGCTGCTGCAGCCTTAATCGTTGAGGCGGTGAACAAAGGTGTATCCATGAGCGAGGCAGTGCCACAGTACTGCGCACAATTTGACTCTCGTGATACTGCCTTTATCAAAGAGATCGTATACGGTACCTTACGTCACCGTCGTATCCTCATGGGTACTTTAAAGCCAATGTTCGACTTTAAGATTACTGAGCGTAATCGTGTTGTACAGGCTTTACTCATTACCGCCATGTATCAAATTGTCTACATGCGCGTACCTGCCCATGCTGTAGTTTCAGCTACTGTTAGTGCCTGTGGCGATATTGGTAGAAAGTCTTTCACCTCTACAACTAACGCCATCTTACGTCGCTTTTTACGAGAGGGTGCTAAGGTTATTGAATCAGATAATGATGCGGTGACCTACTCTTTCCCTGACTGGCTCGTTACTCGTCTTCAAGATGGCTATGACGCAGCTACTGTCAAAAAGATTCTAGAGGCATCCAATATCAAGGCTCCACTGTTCTTGCGTGTAGAAAACTCTAAGGTCAGCACTGAGGAGTTCGTTGAGCATTTAGCCAAAAAAGAAATTAGCTCCACGACCTCTAAGTTGTGCAAGAGCACCGTTAAGTTAGATGCTGCAGCTAATGTCTACGATATCCCTGGCTTCTCTGAGGGTCTGTGCACCGTACAGGATATCTCTGCTCAGCTTACCGCTGATTTTCTCAAGCTCGACAAAGACAAGGCCATGCGCATCTTAGATTGTTGCTGTGCACCAGGCGGCAAGACTGCTCATATACTTGATCTTTCGCCTAAGAGCCACGTAACTGCTTTAGATATCGAAGAGTCACGCTTAGAGCAAACTGTTTCCACCTTAAAGCGCTTAGGTCGCCTCAAGAACGTGGAACTTAAGGCTATGGATGCTACGAATCTTGATGCGCTTGAGGGAAGCTTTGATCGTATCTTAGTCGATGCTCCTTGCTCTGGTACTGGTGTTATTCGTCGTCACCCTGACATCAAGTGGCTGCGCCGCGATAAGGATATTGCCGCCTTATGTGAGATTCAAGCAAAGATCTTAGATGCAGCTTATGAAAAGCTCTCTAAGGGTGGTGTATTACTCTATACCACCTGCTCTATCTTGCCTGATGAAAACATCCGTCAAGTTGAGGCCTTCTTAAAGCGCCATAGCGACGCTATTCAAGACCCAATTTGCTTAGATGGAAAAGAGTACACCACCTTGCAAAGACTGCCAGGTGACGATGACGGCGACGGCTTCTTCTACGCTCGTTTCATCAAGCCTGAATAAGCTTTGAAAATGACTTGCCCTCCATAAGGCTAAGTCTTAGTAGTGGCCAGTCTTTAGTAAGGACTTGGCCATACGTGATGGCAAGTTATAAATGATAAGAAAGCCTCACTAAGTGGGCATGCCATCTTATGCGGCCTTAGCTACTAAAGGCTTGCATGTACTCAAAAGGCTTATGTATATAGCCTAAAGTAGTAGTAACATCTGAGGCCTAACATCAAGCTGATGTGGCTTCTAAGAAGTGCGACATTCTTGGTTTCAAGCGCTAGACAAAGGCCTAAGCTAGTTGAAAGGCAATGTGAGCTTTTCAACTGACCTTAGGCGCAATAGCGGCACATTAACTATTGAGTCATTGACTTTAGCTCAATGAGTATCGGGGATCATAGTGAAAATCATCATTATCGGTGCCACTCAAGTAGGTACCGAGTTAGCCGAATATCTGGTGCAAGCCGGTCATGCGGTAACTCTTATTGATAATCCATCTACCGAACTGACACAAATTGCTAACCGTCTCGATCTGCGCGTAGTACAGGGCGATCCTACTTGGCCATCCGTTTTACGTGAGGCCGGTGCACGTAACACTGAACTGTTAGTAGCTACCGCGCCTAATGACGAAATTAACATCGCCACCTGTTCTGTTGCCGCAGCACTGTTCTCCATTCCCCGCAAGATTGCGCGTATCCGCGCTTCAGACTTTTTAAGTGAGTCAGATAAGCTCTTTGGACCTAAGGCCATCCCGATCGATCACATCATCTCTCCTGAGCGCATCATGGCCGATGCAATTGATGATTTGATGGAACTACCAGGAGTAACTGCACTGCACTCCTTTGCCAAAGATCGTCTCATCATTACGGCCGTTTGCGTAACTAAAGGCGGTAAGCTGATTGGAGCATTAGTCACCGATCTTGAAAACTACGATGGTCGCTGTAAGGTGCTAGCCGTTTATCGTAACGGACAGGTATTAGATAAACTCAGCACTCAGACTATTGAAGAGGGTGATGAGATCTACTTTTGCGCCGAGCGTACCCGCACCTTAAATCTCATCGGTGCACTGATGCCACTCAAGCCCAATGGCAAGAACGTGGTAATTCAAGGCGGCTCTCACATTGCTGATGCTATCGCGATACGTTTAAGTAAGCGCTATAACGTGAAACTGATTGAGCCAGATCCTGAGCGAGCTGAACGTATCTCACCACGCTTTAAGGACATGCCTGTTGAGCTCTACTGTGCTGAAGCATCGAATATCGACTTCGTGCTTGAAGAGAAGCTCTATCACACTGATACCTTTATTGCCGCTGCTCCTAGTGAAGAGAGCAACATCATGGCATCTTTACTCATTCAGCGCATGAACAAGGTACGTACTATCGCTATCATTCGTCAGCCATCACTGCAAGATATTGCTCAGGCCGGTAATGAAATCAATGCCATCGTATCCCCACGTGAATCTGTAATTTCCGCATTGCTCTCTAACATTCTCCAAGAGGGTGTAGAACGCATGCGCATCTTCAGACAAGGACAGGCTGAGGCTTTGGAGCTCTTAGTTCAAGGTAATAAGCGCTCTTCCAATGTGGTAGGTCGCAAGATTGAAGATCTCAACATCCCAGCTGGCGTGCATTTTGGTTTGGCTCTACGCGACAAGTTAGTAGTAAAAATTGATGAGAACTTCATCTTTGAAGATGGCGATCGTGTCGTTACTTTCCTAACCGACCGCATGCAGATGAGAAACTTAATTAAGCTCTTTAAACCACGCGCCTTCTGGCTGCCTCACTGGTAGAGAGGTTAAACATGGTTATTAATCTTTATGCCGTGTCCAAACTGCTTGGACCATCCTTAATTGCCGTGGGCATCACTGGACTGATTCCAACTATCTATGCCTTGTTCACCCACACTGATGGTGCTTTTAGCTTTGTGGCTATGACCGTTATCTCGCTAGTCGCTGGTAAGATCTTATCCATGATAGGAAAGAGAGCCGGTAATTACGCTGTTTCCATTCGTGAGCTGTTTTTGTTTACCGCCTCACTGTGGACTTTGATTGCGGTTATCAGTGCTATTCCTATCTACTTCTTGCTGCCTGATGTGGATTACGCCGGAGCTGTCTTTGAAACAGCATCTGCCCTTTCAACTACTGGCGCTACTGCAATTAATGCTTTGGACACTAGGCCTGACGCTATTTTACTATGGCGCTCCATGCTACATCTACTTGGCGGTATCGGGTTCGTGGTGATTGCAGTTGCTGTGCTGCCTCAAGTTGCTATGGGTGGTATGAATATCTTCAAGACCGAAAACACCTACTTTGAGAACAGCTCTAAATTCACACCACACGTAAAGACCATGTCTTTTGCTATCTTGGGCTGGTATATCGCAACCTTTGTGCTTTGTACCATTGCCTATGTCATAGGTGGATTAGATTTCTTTACCGCTATCAATGCTGCAGCAGCTACCGTTTCAACTGGCGGCATGATGCCAACTGATGCATCGATGAATGGTCTTAGCCCATTTGTACACTATTCGGCATGCTTCTTTATGTTTATCTCAGCATGCCCATTTACTGTATTCATTGCAGGTATTATTGGTGACTATCGCAAGCTCTTTAGCGATGAGCAGATCCGCACCTACTTCTTCTTAGTGTTGATCGTATCTTTAGTTGTAGCTGCAACTTTATACCTGAAAAATGAATATGAACTAGAGCGTGCCTTCCGTATTGCCCTGTTTAATGTCATCTCCGTTACCTCCTCCACAGGCTTTGCTCTTGAGGACTTTACGCTGTGGAATCCTGTAGCCACAGTCATTTTTATGTTAATTCTGCCTATAGGCGCTTGTGCAGGTTCGACATCCGGTGGCTTAAAAATCTTCCGTATTAATGTGTTGCTCTCATTATTTAGAGTGCAATGTATTAAGAGTATTCACCCTCACCGTGTGATACAGCCTCAATTTAATGGCAATCCTGTGGATGCTGCCACCGTACAAAGCATTGTTACTTTCTTTAGCTCTTATTTGATCGTTGCAGTCATATCATCTTTCTTAGCCATCATAATGGGCCTAGGTGCTTCTGATGCGTTTTCTGCAACTATCACTTGTCTATCAAATATTGGACCTCCAATGGGTGATCAGCTCACCCCAAGTGGCAATTTTGCAGGCCTTGACTCAGGCCTTCACCTCCTCTTTGCCTTTGATATGCTCTTAGGCCGTCTTGAGATCATCCCTGTGCTACTGTGCTGCACCCGTATGTTCTGGCGAGCCTAGCTACCATAGGCGAGCGAACCAGCCAAAGCAGGTTCACTTAGCCTTAGCTCTTGCTAGTTAGGCTAACTTAGAGCATGACGCATCGCTCCTCTTGTAAGGCGGCTGGCCGCCAATAAAAAAGGCCCGTGATATTTACGGGCCTTTTTTTGGTAAAAATTGTACGTACAGTTGCGCTTTAGCGACGGTTATTTGCCTCACGACGCTTTAACATCGCCTCTTCAATGTTCACAGCAGGAACACCCTCAGGCAGCTCTGCCGGAGCGCCCACGATAGAGCGGTTAGCCTTATCGATAGAGACAATACGTACTTTAATTGGATCACCTAAACAGAAGATCTCCTCGCCCTTAAAGGTGATGCGACCTTCGGCACTGTTGAAGTCGATATTATCGCGATCAGAGCTAAACAGACTCATAGGTACGAAGATAAAGGCACCGTTAGCGACTAAGCTTACACGGATACCGCCACGTACTACATCGAACAGCTCACCATCAAAGACAGTCTTGTTCTCTACATCTGGGGCTAAGTAATCAGCGTATAACCAATCACGTACACCACGCTCAGCCATACGATTAGTACGACGGGCTAAGTTCATCACAGCCAAGGTATTCTCATCTGGCATACGTGGATGCTCCTGATCGCAGATGACAGACTTGATTAAACGGTGGTTAATCATATCGCCATACTTACGAATTGGAGAGGTCCAAGTTGCATAAGTCTCAACACCTAAAGCGTAGTGAGGTGCTGGGTTGATGAGCATCTGAGAGTACTCTTGGTACTTACGCAGCATATTGTCTAAGTAAGTCTTCTCGAGGCTATTGGCATAGCGGCGTGCGGCACAGAAGCCTTCGATTTTAGAGAGCTCTTCTTCAGTAGTAGTGAAATTAAACTTACCTAAAAGCTCTACTACATCGCCTAACTCTTCTTTAATAAAGCCAGCGTGGGTATTGAAGATACCAGTATTGAGGTTCTTTGCAAGGAAGCTACCGCAAGCTACGTTTGCTGCAATCATGCACTCTTCAACGATCTGATTAGCAATGCGACGGTAGTTAACCTCGATGTGATCAAGAGCGCCATCCTCATTGAGCACAAACTCATAATCAGGACGAGTACGGAAAGAGGCAAGCTTAGTAGTACGGAAGTTATCACGCACCTTAGTCATAGCAACTAAGTCTTCAATCACGCGCTTGATAGTCTCATTTGGATTGAAGTTAGTAGTGTCGCCGTTCTCAAGGTAATCAGATACGTAGTTGTATACGAGTTTACCGTGTGACTTAACTAAAGCAATCTTGAACTCAACATTGTCAGTGTCGATGTTACCCTCATTATCAATGTTGATAATGCCAACTAACGCTGGGCGATTTTCATTCATACGCAGTGAGCACAGATTGTCTGCAAGCTCACGTGGCAGCATTGGGATGTTACGACCTGGTAAGTAGATAGAGAAAGCACGCTTGGATGCCTCTTCATCTAAAGCAGAGTTCTCATCGATATAGCCAGTTGGATCAGCAATGGCTACAAAGAGCTTGAAGCCATTTTCATTACGCTCAATGTACAGAGCGTCGTCCATATCCTCAGTCTTTTCGCTATCAATTGTAACGAAAGGAACATTAGTCATGTCCTCACGAGGGAAGTTTTCCTCTAAGAACTTAAACTCATCGGTGCTAAGAGGGGATTCAGTTGGCAGATCAAGTGCACGCAGGCTTACCACCCATGGAGTGGTTGGATCAGAGCTATCGGTAATATCTTCAACAATAGCAACACGGAAGTGACCATCCTTAAGTGCATGCTTCTTAAGTGAGCACATCACCCAATCGCCTTCGTTTAGCTTCTTGCTCTTATCCTTACGGTAGTCATCAGCCAAATAGCTCAGCTTAATGCCTGGGTTATCAGGATTGATGTTGAGCTTACCGTTGATGTAGGTTACGCGAGCAACAAACTTTTCTTTTAAAGCGCTCTCGACTAAAGACTCAGGAGCAGCCTGACTCTTGCCGCGCTCTTTGTCCTCAGTGATGACAGCAACAATGCGGTCGCCGTTCATCAGCTTCTTCATTTCCTGAGGTGGGATGAAATAGCTATTCTTGTCCTGAGCAACCTCTAGGAAACCAAAACCACGATCAGTTGCTCTTACAATACCTTCTTTCTTGATCTTTTCGGCATCAAAACCTTTCTTTAATGCCTGTAAGGCAGGATCATCAAATAACATAACAGCCCCTTTAGCAAGTTTGCGTGCAACAACGCGTTAAGCCAATACCACAGCACTACAGGCTATGCCTTGAACTCGAACCCTCAAGTGCAGTTCATGCTAGCTTGAGGATATAGGTGTATCTGTGCTGCAGCGAGTACCTTAAGTCAGTTAAGTACCCAAGCGCTTAGCGTTGTGTGTATTGACGCCTGACACTCACCGCATCCGAAACTCAAATTTGTGTGCGAATTATACTAGAAACAAGTTGTTTTTCGGCTGATCTCCGCATAATTTAGATTTTTTCGCCTTAAATAGCCCTTTTGTGACTTATTCAAACGCGAGCAAAGGTCAAAATTATGTAGTTTTAAAATAATTTGCTACACACCCTATACAACAAAAAAAATAGCTGACCTAAACTAGCTCTGATTGAGAGAAACTATTAATTGATACGTGTACAGCGCCCTTAGGATTCTAGCTCTGTCGCATTTGCAGTCATGAAAGATGAAAACAAAGCACAAACCCGCTAAAATGCATGAGCAGTTTTTATGGCAGGTTTGTTCTATATTCACTTGCCTATCTTTAAAAACACATCCATATCGTACAGACATTCATGTCTGATTGTAGAGTGTTGCAGTTTTTAGCAGAGATAACCACTCTTGTTTTAAGCAGGGCTTAACACTGTGGCATTAGCCAAGATACGCTAACTTATCAGATCATAGTGAGCTAGAGATTAAACACCCCCATAGTTTGACTAAGATTACAATCTTGAGTGGCACTCTCTGCTAAAAGCTGCAAACTTATTTAAATACCAGCACGTAAGTGCAGGTTTTTGGAAACAACAAAATGATCAAAGACTGGATTAAAGAAACCCGTCCACAGACATTGCTTTTAGGTGCTACTAATTGCGCTGTTGGCTGCGGTCTAGGCTTTTACTATGGAGCAGTTAATGCCTACAACATTGCAGCTGCTTTCTTAATTATCATCACTGCCATGCTCTTGCAGGTACTGTCAAACTTAGCTAATGACTATGGTGATGCCTTTAAGGGAGCTGATGGCGCTAATCGTTTAGGCCCTATCCGTGCTGCCATGACAGGTGCCATCAGCCTCAATGGCTTAAGACGCTTCATGGCTGTAGTTACCATTTTGCTAACTTTCACCGGTCTTACTGCTGTCTACATGACATTAGGCAACGATAGCCATGCTTTTGCTTGGTTTATCTTCTTAGGCGTTATCTCCATTCTTGCAGCAATTCTCTACACCTTAGGTGTTTCCTATGGCTATAGAGGACTTGGCGATATCTCTGTATTCTTATTCTTCGGTGTTCTCGCTGTAATTGGCCCACAGATCATGATTACCAATGCCTCAGGTAGTGGTTTTGAAATCTACCCTGATACCTTCATGCTCTGCATCAGCGTTGGCTTAGGCTCAGTGATGGTGCTCCACACTGCTAATATGCGCGACATTAAAGAGGATAAGATCACTGGTAAGCGTACTATGGCTGTGCGTTTAGGCTACCGTTTTGCCACTATTTACCACAGTGTATTATTTGCTGGTGTACTACTTTCTTCCTTTATCGCCTGCTTTATGTCCCACAAGGGCTGGGAAATTAGCATTCTGGCTTTATCCTTAATTCCTCTGGCCTCCTCTACTTACCGTACCATCATTAATGTACGTGACGGTTCTAAAGTAGCTCCAGAACTTAAGTACACTCTTATCGGTTGTGCCATTCACCACTTTGCATGGCTCATCGTACTGCTCGTTGATTTCTGGGTTTACTATTAAAAAACCACAGCATATGAGCATTGGCCTCCATGAGGCCATAAAAAAGGAGAGGCCATAAGTATCTTATGGCCTCTCCTTTTTGCATGCCTGTTTCAAACAAAATGCCGCAAGCAGTGGCATCTTTGTAGGCCAACAGCGCCATGCTATTGGCCTTAGGGCATAACAAATTGTTTGAGCGCTTAATAACTAGTTGTTTTAGCGCTTTAGGCACTAATGCCGCTCTGACGTAAGAGTGCATCAACCTCTGGCTTACGACCACGGAATGAGATAAAGCCCTTCATTGGATCGCTAGCACCGCCACAGGCCAGAATGTAGTCTTTAAAGTCCTCGCCAGCCTTCTCGTTGAAGATACCCTCTTCTTCAAAACGGCCAAAGGCATCAGCAGCTAAAACCTCAGCCCACTTGTAGCTATAGTAGCCTGCTGCATAACCGCCTGCAAAAATATGGCTAAAGCTATCTGGGAAACGGGCATCAGCATATTGAGGAACCACGCTGACTAAGTCTTTAACCTTACCTAAGGTCTCATAGACACGTGAGCCCTTCTCTGGGTCATACTCAAGGTGCAGTCTGAAATCAAAAAGGGCAAACTCAAGCTGGCGGAGCATAGCCATGGCAGACTCAAAGTTCTTAGCCTTAATCAGAGCATCAAGCTTGTCCTTTGGCAGCGGCTCTTTGGTGGTTTCGTGAGCAGATAAGAAGTTTAAAACCTCCTCTTGCCATGCATAGTTCTCGTTGAACTGAGATGGTAGCTCCACAGCATCCCAAGGCACACCATTGATACCAGAAACGTCAGCAATATCGATGCGAGTAAGCAGCTGATTCAGACCATGACCAAACTCGTGGAATAAGGTAACCACCTCATCGTGAGTGAGCTGTGAATCCTTGCCATTCATTGGTGGGGTGAAGTTGCAAACTAAGTAAGCAACTGGCAGCTGCAGTGAGCCATCATAGCGGTAACGGCGCGACATAGCCTCGTCCATCCAAGCACCACCACGCTTACCATCACGAGCATACAGGTCGATGTAGAAAGTGCCCATCTTGGAGCCAAAGCGGTCATAAATGTCGTAGCAACGAACATCCTCATGCCATACATCCACACCAAAACGAGGGCGGAAAGACACATTATAAAGACGCTCAGCGCAGGTAAATAAACCTGAAACTACCTTTTCAGTGCCAAAGTATGGACGTAACTCTTGTGGGTCATAAGAGTACTGCTCTTTGCACAGCTTTTGTGAGTAGTAAGCAACATCCCAAGGCTCGAGATCGCCTTCAAGACCATTTTTAGCTGCAAACTCTTTGAGCTCATCAATTTCTCTTTGACCTTGAGGCTTGGACTTACGAGCTAAATCCTCTAAAAAGTCGATAACCTCTTGTGGATCTTTAGCCATCTTAGTAGCTAAGGAGAGGTGGGCATAGCTTTCAAAGCCTAAGAGTTGAGCCTCTTCATGACGCAGGCGCAGAATGTTATCAATCTTATCTTGGTTATCCCACTTGTTAGCATTAGGACCCTTATCAGAGGCACGAGTTACATAAGCAATGTAAAGCTCTTTACGCAGCTCACGATTATCTGCATAGGTCATAAATGGCAGGTAAGAAGGAATGTCTAAAGTAAATACTAAGCCCTTAAGATCGCGCTTTTTAGCCTCAGCACGCGCCTGGTTGATCTGAGAGGATGGCAAGCCCTGGACATCATCTTCATTCTCGATATGTAAGATGAAGTTCTTGGTAGCATCTAACACATTGTTAGCAAAGTCAGACTGTAACTGAGAGAGCTCAGCACTAATCTGAGCATAGCGCTTTTGTTTGTCTGCAGGTAAATCCACACCTGAGAGGCGGAAATCTCTTAAGGAGTTTTCAATGGATTTCTTTTGTGCAGAAGTTAAGAGGCTATAAGCATCTGATTTAGAAATCTTCTTAAGTACATCGCACAGTGGCTTGTACTGTCCGACGAAGGTGGAGTACTCGGACATGATAGGCAAGCAGCTATCATGAGCCTTTCTAAACTCCTCGGTATTGCAAACGCTGTTTAAGTGAGAAACCACTGACCAGACACGAGAGAGCTTGTCATCGGCCTCCTCAATTGGAGCCATGACATTATCCCAGGTAGGATCGTTTTCATGTGCAGCAACTACTGTCTTGATAGTTTTAATGCTGGCATCAACAGCTGCTTTTACTGCATCAAACACATGCTCATGTTTAACCTGAGAAAAGTTAGGTAAGCCCTGTAATGCAGTTAATGGATTGATAGTATGCTCGCTCATGAATAACCTCAGCTCAGTCGGGCAATCCTAGCTATAAAAAAAGAGGCACATTAAACCTCACATTTCACAGCCATATATTCAGCACAGCAGCTTATATCTGATGCGTAGAACCACTACGCCTACGCACAATGCTGCTTCTAATTATTTAAATGCTATCTAACCTCTTTAGCTAGGTAGCCGCACCGACACCCCATACAAACAAGCGTACAGAGCCAGACTGCCCATACGAAACCTAGTGTATAGAGCTAGCAGCCCATACAAAATCTAGTGTATAGAGCTAGCAGCCCATACGAAACCTAGCGTATAGATCCAGCGGCCCATACAAAATCTAGTGTATAGAGTCATCCACACGGTGCATTTAGCTTGTTGCAAGAATCCTTAACAAGCTAAATTATCCATAGATTAACACCAAAGACTTAGTCTAGACAAAGACTCACGACAAATTTGCGGCACAGAACATCGGCCTTTGTACATATAAACCATCTGCAGCCTTTAGTATATGCACAATGTTCTTTGCAGTTAAAAGAAGGCGTTTGCAAGCTGATATTTAAATCATAAGTTAGCAAATTGGCTTACTTTCGGGCTTTGTGCTAAGATTGCGCTGTTTTGCCCATAGCAACTACTAACCTCAAGCGAAGCTTAGGCACTCTCTTAAGTGCTTCGTTTCAATCTGAGCTTATAGTTGCCTGGCAAATAGTTTGCTGCTCTTATTTGCACGCAAAATGCTCTAAACCTATGCTTTTTTACAATAAGGTAGATGCTTTTAGTGCAATTAAGATAACTTGGGAACATTCTAGGGATTAGCAGGGTCTTTTAGATAGGGTTACGGCACGTTAAACGTTGCCTCAATAAGTAATTTATCTTCACCATGCGCAAAGTACCTTTGTGCTTTAAGGATTTAGCCCGCTACATTTCACTGGTCTACTAGCTTGCTAGCTTGGGTTAACCAAACTCATGTTGCTCATTGCCATTTTCCACTAGCTCATTTTGAGTATAGTCGCGGCATCAAGCAGCTTAAATTTATACATTAGCCTATCTTTCAGCCTAAACTTGAGTTTTTAAGCTCATTTAAGGATAGGGCGATACCTTTTGACTTCTAGCTTGGACAACATGGCTAATGCGACTTATTAAGTTGCTACGCTCAGCGTGCGTAAATATAGTTGTGTACCCATAGCTAAGGGAATTCTAAGGCAAATGTAGTATCGTATTCAGGCTCTCAAGGCTCTATATATGCTCTCAGTTAATCGACTGTATAAGCTTGCTTAGGAGCCCCTTACATTTTGTCTATGTTGCATAGCATCTTGATGTGATGATATGAACGTCTTCTTTAAACTAGGCAGGATGTAGAAGATTAACAAGGATTTTTTTATATATGACTGACATTACTCAGGATGAGTCCTTAGATCTACTTGATGCATTAAAAGAGAAGCTCATTGAACACGAGCTCGATGCTATTCTCATCCCACATGATGATGAGTATCTCTCAGGAGATCTAACCCCTGACTGTGAGCGTATTGCCACCCTAACCGGTTTTACCGGATCTGCAGGTTATGTTTGCGTAACCGTAAAACAAAAGGGTGAGTTCCCTTTAGAAGCGACCAATCGCAAAGATGAAGCGGTTCAGGTAAATATTGAGCACGGCCAAGCTGTCTTTGTAGATGGCCGCTACAAGGTGCAGGTTAAAGAGCAAGTTGACGATGAGGTCTACGATACCTTTAACTTTGCTGAGGTAACTCCTTTTGACTACCTCATCGCCGTGTTGCCAAAGAAAAGCCGTGTGGGTGTCGACCTCAAATGCATCAGCCGCACTTATCAGCAGAAGCTCGAAAAAGAGCTCAACATGGCTGGTATTGAGTTAGTGGCTACTGATGAAAACCTCTTTGATGTTATTTGGGAGGGTCGCCCTCATCCTGTGTGCTCAGCAGTTGAGCTCTATCCTGATGAGTACAACGGCTGCCCAAGTTTACAAAAGCGTAAGAACTTAGCGAAGGCCCTGAGAGATCGTGGTTTAGATGCCACTATCATTTCACGACCTGAGTCTGTTTGCTGGCTTTTAAACATCCGTGGCCGTGACCGCGATTACCTGCCAGTTATCAACTGTCGTTTAGTCGCTTATGCCAATGAGGCTATGGAGTGGTACTTAAACTTAGATCACCTTACTGACGAGATTCAGGCCAACTTAGAAGATCATATTGGCCACATCGATATCTTCCCTGAGGCAGGCTTTGACGATGTTTTAGAGCGTTTAAGCTCCTCAAACTGTAAGGTCTATGTGGATAGTGCTAGCACTAATGCCCATATTTTTGAGCAGCTTACCGTTAAGGGTGCTCAAGTAGTCGAAGGCTTAGGTCTGTGCGAGATTCCAAAGGCTTGCAAAAACTCCATTGAGCTTGCCGGCGAGCATAAGGCCCACCTTAAGGATGGTGTAGCTTTATGCCGTTTCTTAGCTTGGCTTGATGACATCACTAAGGCAGACAATATCACCGATCTTGAGGCCTATCAGCGACGTATCGAAGACCTTGATGAGGCTGTTCTAGCAGAAAAGGCTGAGTACTTCCGTAAGATCGAGGGTGACTATATTGAGCCTTCCTTTGCGACCATTTCAGCTTTAGGCCCAAATGCCGCCATGTGTCACTACAACCATGCTGAGGTGTCAGAGGCACGTAAGTTTGGCAAGGATCCACTGTATTTAATTGACTCAGGTGCGCACTTTATTGAGGGCACTACCGATATTACGCGTACTATCTTAGTTGGTCCGAACCTCACTGAGCATATGCAGACCTTGTATACCTTGGTATTAAAAGCTCACATTGCTCTGGCCTCTACTATCTTCCCTCATGGTACTTGCGGTATGCAGCTTGATGCGATCGCTCGTCGTCCGCTGTGGGAGCATGGCTATGACTATGAGCATGGCACTGGTCATGGTGTAGGTCATCTACTTGCTGTTCACGAGGGTCCTCACAACATCTCCACACGTAGCTCTACTGTACCTTTAGAAGTTGGTATGGTTGTCTCGATTGAGCCAGGCTACTACGAGACTGATGAGTTTGGTATTCGTCTTGAAAACCTCTATGAGGTAAGCCGCTGCAGCCAAGCTGGCTTTACCGATATGCTGTGTTTTGAACCACTGACCTTAGTGCCTTTTGATACCCGTCTGATTATCCGTGAGATGCTCTCTCCTACAGAGCGTACTTGGTTAAATGAGTACCATCAGAACGTTCTGACCGTTATCAAGAACACTGCCACCACCCTCTCAGACCTTGAGGTAAGCTACTTAACCGAGGCTACTTGCGCGATCTAATAGCCGCCCTAAGGATAGCAGCTAGGCCCATAAAAATATGGCTACATCCACCCTCACTTAAGAGGGTGATGCCACCCTCTTTAAGTGTCATGAGTGCCTAGTTGTAGGGTTATTGCCACCCTCTTAAAAGGGTGGCTAGAATACGCACCTGCATTTTTGTGAACGTGCATATCCTGCAAGCCTCTTCATAATGTGAAAAGAGCGATGGCAGTAGATATAGCTAGTGCTTGGCTATTGCATATATAATGGCCACGGTGTGGTGAAGATGGGCCTTACGGTGTGGGCTTGTTAATACTTTGTTTTAGCGCCTTTTGAGGTGAATTAATAAGATGTTTCTCTTTAAAAACAGTCTGCCAAATTCAATTTACAGCCAGACTCGTCTGCAGCAGATGCCGCAAATTGCGGTAAAAGCTTCAGGCTATAACATCCTCGAGCGGCCTGCAAACTTTCATCAGCGTGTCTTAGAACTGATTGCCTCAGCTAAGGTACGTATCATGATGACCATGCTTTATCTACAAGACGACGAAGCCGGTAGAGAGGTCATGGAAGCCCTGTATGAGGCTAAAAGACGTAATCCAAAGCTATATATTCGTGTCTACGTTGACTTTCATCGTGCACAGCGTGGCTTAATCGGAGCTACAGGAGATAGCCGCACCAATGCCGACATGTACCGTGACTTTGCACAAGATCAAGAGCTAGCACCTCATGTCTATGGTGTACCAGTTAAACGTCGTGAAATCTTTGGCGTCATGCACCTTAAGGGCTTTGTCTTTGATGACACCGTACTCTACTCTGGTGCTTCTATTAACAATGTTTACGTTAACTACGCCAATCAAAAGTACCGTCTAGATCGCTACCACGAAATTCAATCCAAGGAATTAGCTAATTCTTTCTGCCGCTTCACTAATGAAGTGTTCCACATCAACTATGCAGTACAAGACTTCTCTCAAGGCAATATTCGTCCTGCCAAAGAGATGAAGAATGAAATTAAGATGCTACAGCGCTCTTTAACCAAGGCTCAATACACGGTTAAAGCAGCGCGAAAACTGCAAGATGATGAGGTTGGTATTACCCCACTGTCAGGTCTTAGCAAAAAGAACAATCAGCTCAATCGCTCTATTATTTGGGCACTTGATTCAGCTAGAAAGCACATCTTTATCTGCACTCCTTATTTCAACCCACCAAAGGAGCTTCTTGAGCACTTAGAGATGGCGCTTGAACGTAATGTTGAGATCACTATTGTGGTTGGTGACAAGGTGGCAAATGACTTCTATATCTCACCAGATAAGCCATTTTCACCAATTGGAGCCATTCCATATGTCTATGAGCAAAACTTAAAAGAGATGGTACAGCGCCATAAGCATCATATTGATGCTGGCAAGCTTAACATCCACCTGTGGCGAGACGGGATCAATACCTATCACCTCAAGGGTATGTTCATTGACCGCAATTTAGCTGTGATCACCGGTAATAACTTAAACCCACGTGCTTGGGCTTTAGACTTAGAAAACGGTTTATTTATCAACGATCCAAACCATCTTTTAAGTGAAAAGTTCATGCACGAAAAGCAGTATATTTTGCACCACACCACCAAGATCACCTCAGTAGATCAGCTCGACAGCTTTGATAGCTACCCTGAGCAGGTCCAAAAGATCTTAAAGAAGGTGCGCCGCTTAAGAGCTTCATTCATCATCAAGAAGCTTCTCTAGGCTAAATGCTCATCTGCATTTTGAAGCCATGGTTGCCTTAGCGACCATGGCTTTATATTTCCCGCAGTGCCTTGCGATCTGGGCTTTAAATTTCCCGCAATGCCTTAGCGACCATGGCTTTATGTTTTCACCCAATGGCTTTGCGATCTGGGCTTTAAAATGCCATCTATGCCTATCTACGACTCAAAGCCAATTGCGCTCATCTCTTTAGTGCACCTTACTTTGGCTAAACCATGGCTCAATTACGCAAAATCTCATTTGTCTTGGAGCTAAGAATTCCTTGTCTTTGCGCACTCCATGCAGATTTTCCAATAGTGTTAGGTAGGTTTTTGGAGTAGATCTCGTTTCTCACAACGGATATGACATTCAATCGCAACTAGCTTTCGACGCCTGATCTCAGATCTAAGATTACTCATACACAGTAGCAACAGCGCAACATTCAACTTCCGTTAGACGATCGATCTTGCCCTTGTCAATTCTCTAAGGCATTAGCTCTCATATGCGCCTAACCTAAGCTATCTTTAGTACGTGTCATGCTCTAAAATTTTTAGAGCGTCCCAATACAGCATTTGTGACACTCTAGTACAAGCTGCGCCTGCATGCATTCAAACAAGATAGAACAAGGAGCTAAGTATGCAAAATATGTCATGGAACTTAAGACTCGGCCTCTACTCCTTTTGTATCTTCTTTACCTCCTCAAGCTATACCATGTGCGTGCCATTTTTACCAGTGTACTTGCTTGAGCTTGGCGCTCCTGAAGAGACTATTGAGCTGTGGTCGGCCTTAGTGTTTTCGTCATGTTTCTTAATTGCAGGCATCATGGCTCCGATCTGGGGAAAGATCTCAGATGTTAAAGGCAAAAAGAGTATGGCGCTCAGATCAGCTATCCTGCTCTTTATTAGCTATGGTGTGGGAGGCATTGTCACTGCGCCTATACAGCTTTTAGGCATGCGTATCATTCAAGGCTTTGCCAATGGCTATTTACCCGTCATTCTATCGATGGTGTCTTCACAAAGCCCCAAAGAGAAAGTCGGCACTTCTCTTAGTTTTATTCAATCATCCATGCTTGCTGGTACCGTATGCGGCCCACTCATTGGTGGTCTTTTAGCTGAAGCTTTTGGCTATCGAGCCTCATTCTTAATAGCCTCAGCATTCTTGGCATTTATCACTGTAGTTACTTACATCATTCCAGACTCAGGTGATAAGTCTGAGATTACTCAAGAGCGAACCACCATCTTGCAGGATCTTAAGACCTGCTTTACTGACAAGGTCATTAGCGAGATTCTCGCTTTATTTTTCATCTTCCATCTCATCATGATGGCCATTCAGCCGCTACTCTCGCTGTACGTAGGACAGCTTTTAGGCGGCTATAGCGATATCGCCATTTATGCTGGTATTGCCGTTTCTGTCCCTCCAATGGTAGGAGCTATCGCAGCTCCAATATGGGGATTTTTAGGTCAGCGTCATGGCTATTACAGATCAATGGCTGCAGCTTTTATGGGAGCTGGCTTCTTTCTTATCTTGCAGTCATTTGCTCCAACCTACACCGTACTTATGATCTTAGCAGCCCTCATGGGACTGTTCATTGTAGGAGTAGTGCCAGCGCTGAATGCTTCTATCACCTTAGCAACTCCACCTGACTTTAAAGGCAGAGCTTTTGGTGCAGCTACTATGGCCACCCAATTTGGCTGTATGTTTGGCCCATTACTTGGCGCTGCGATCGCCAATCTTTTAGCCATACGCTATCAATTTGCTGTCTCAGGCACTCTGATGATTGTAATGAGTTTGTACACTGGCTATCGCTTCATCAAAAATCGCAAGGAGCGCATCGCCGCTACCGAGCATAAGGCCGAAGCCATGGCCAAAGACTATGATGAAACGATGTTCAATGACATTGACGTTTCTAGTCGCACAAATATTCACGGCACACTAGGCGAGTATCATCCAAAAGAGTCAATTCAAAATGCTACAAATCCTAAGCAACCAAAGTCATAAGATGATAGCTGATGAATAGGGCTCTGTACTCATAAGTGCCTTGCTAAAGTAATAAACGACACTACTCCTTTACTTTTACCTTCTTACAAAGAAGATGCGCTAATGACTTGAATGATCCCAAAGGTAAGTTTTAATGCAGTTTCCAGAGGCTTAATCGTTTATAAGCGACTCTAGCGTTACAGACGCATTCTCCTCTAGTCTGTATTCTTCGTCCTCAATTAAGTCAATAAGGCTTATATAGTCAGCGTCTGATATTGCACAATTGATAATGTGGCCATAATAGACAAGATCATCTAATGACTTACCATTGAAGTATCTATCCTTGAACAAATCATACTTACCAGTGTAATCATAATTATTTACCAAGTAGACAAAATCTGTCGTACTTAATTGTTTTACTTTCTCAAAATCCTCTTTTGTTATGATGCACCATGCTGCCATAGCATGCTCTAAAGTCATAATAGTCTCTAGCTGCACATTGCCCTCATCAATCACCACAGGCTTAGCGGCTTTCTTATCCCAAAATCTATATGGAGGGTTGATGCTATCCTCCACAATAGGGAAGCATATTTCAGTCTCAGTGCCTGAAAAGAAAGTCACAAATACCTGATCTTTAAAGGCTCCACTTGCGATTGAACGAATAGAGATTACGGCATCTGACACACAATAGCCGCCACTAGTTCCTAGTTGCAAAACCATAGCATAATCCTTGATTCCTGCGCTTTCTAAAGCCTGAGTCCATGCCACTTTTATTAATGAATCAAACGCTGAACTGTGATCCACCTGCAAACCATAAATGAATAAGGACTCGTAGCTTTTTTCACCAACTTCAACTAGCACACCATTTCTGCGTGGCTTCACTTCTTCGTTGAAATATTCGCCATTAAAAGTGCCTCTAGCTACCATATTTAAAGGTGTATAAATAGTCTCATGCCAATTAAAGTCGTAAAAATCCCTAGTGAAAACATTTGTATCACGAACTGGGTGTAACCTTAAGTGCTTATACCACCCTGCTATAGTGTTAAATCTAAGCTTGCTAAACAGCTTTTTCTGTTGCTCTTTAGTAGCATCAAAGAAAATTGCAATATTCATTGACATATTTCAACTAAATCCCTTTTCACTTGAAAGCTAAGTGCGATCATACGAACTACTTCTAATTAACACTTAATCTTACATAAGATTAGCTTTTGAATCCTGCTTACACATTTAACTCATGCCTAATGATATAAAAAGCATCTTTCACTCAAATTAACTTAAGTTGAGCCTGTATAGCAGATCAAGTCCAGTAATACATGTTTGAATATCATGTAAGCCTATGACAGCTAGTCCTATTGTTCGGCATTGTATGGGAATATAGCAGAGGGCAAAGTTCTAAAAACATCCGATGCTATAATGACCTATGCCTTGAGTGGCGATCTAGATTCTTTGCCATACAAGGAGCGCCTTACTAGCAGCACGGCCATCTAGCGTGAGCTTGAAAAGCTATGTGCATGGTTAGGCGATAATTGGTCAATGCGGAGCCGAGGCTATGCCAGGACAGGATGCACAATTTATAGCGACGCCACTGTCGAGCATCAATAGTGTTGCAACACAGACTATGGCTAAATTAGGTCGATTGGGCTTATCTAACATTTACGATTTGCTCATGAACCTACCTTTCCGCTATGAGGATCGCACCTATATTCGTTCAGTACAAAGCTCCCCTGAGGAGAATGTACCGTGCAATCTCTTGCTAACTATTACCTCAGCGCCACGTATCAAGCCAAAACTGACTGAGTTTTCTGCTCAAGATCATGAAGGCTCACATATCAAGATCATCTTCTTCCATGCAAGTAAGTATTTGCTACAAAAACTTACTGTAGGCACCACCGTACTTGCATGGGGTAGCGTACGTATGGACTTTTATGGACCATCACCAAAGTACGTCATTACCCACCCAGAAGTTACTTTTATTGATAGCTCCGAAATCGAGCTCCCTGCTAGACTCTCGCCGGTTTATCATTTAACTGCAGGCATTACTCAATACCGCTTACGTGAGCTTACCCATTTAGCCTTAACTCTGTTAGCACGCCACCCTCTTGAAGAGTATTTACCAACCATGCTCAATCCATACGGCATGGACTTAACTCGTGCTCTCATGATTACCCATAATCCTGAGCCTAGAGAGGATCATGGTTTAGTTCTACTTGAAGCACTGCCTAGCTATCAGCGTATTTGCTACGAAGAGCTCGTGGCTTATAAGCTGAGTATTCTTGAGCTTAAAGCTCGCCAAGTAAGCAAAGCAGCTAAGAGCGTTGAACTTAATACTAAAAGCCATGAAAAGCTCTTAAAGAGCCTGCCATTTACCCCAACTGATGCTCAAAGTCGTGTCTTTGATGAGATCATGGGTGACTGTAACAAGAACAAGGCAATGAGCCGCTTAGTTCACGGCGACGTAGGCTCGGGTAAAACCTTAGTTGCAGCTATGGTGATGGAGCAATTTGCGAGTGCCAATATGCAATGTGCTCTGCTTGCACCAACTGAGCTTTTGGCCAAACAACATCATCGCAAGATCTCTGAGCTTTTCGAGCCTATGGGCTTTGAAGTAGTCTGCGTGATTGGCTCTTTAAAGAAAAAAGAACGTGAGAGCGTCTTTGAAAAGGCTAAGTCAGGAAAGGCACTGATATTTGTTGGTACCCATGCGCTCTTCCAAAAGGACATAGTCTATAAGAACCTATCTTTAGTCATTGTCGATGAGCAACACCGCTTTGGTGTAGATCAACGTGAGGCCTTGCTCAACAAGTCTCCTGAAGAATACGCAGCCCATGAGCTGCTCATGACAGCTACCCCGATTCCACGTTCATTACAACAAGCCCTCTATTCAGATACTGATGTATCCACCATTGACGTGCTTCCAGCGGGTCGTACCCCAATTACCACAGCCATCATTGGTCAAGATCGCATCGAAGAAGTGGCCAATCGTCTCAACCATCACTGTCATGAGGGCAATCAGGCCTATTGGGTATGCCCATTAGTTGAAGAAAATGAGCTTTTAGATGCCACTTCAGCTAAGAAGCGTCACAAGGAGCTTACCGAGCTACTGCCAGATCTGAAAATTGGACTTCTGCACGCTCAAATGAGCGAGAAGCAAAAGAACGAGACCATGGAGGCATTCATCTCAGGAGAGATCAATATTCTCGTCGCTACTACAATTGTGGAAGTTGGCGTGGATGTGCCAAATGCCACTGTAATCGTAATTGAAAACGCCGATCGTCTAGGTCTTGCACAGCTCCATCAGCTACGTGGTCGTGTAGGCCGAGGCTCTAAACCATCGTTCTGTTTATTACTCCACCAAAACAATACTCCAGCTAAAGATAATGAGCGTCGTGAGCGCGGCATTAAGCGTCTTGAGATCATGCGTAGTACCACCAATGGTTTTGCTATCGCTAATCAAGATCTTTTAATGCGTGGTCCTGGTGAGTTCTTTGGCACTAATCAGGCTGGTAAAGAAAACTTCCGTTTTGCCGATCTCAATCGAGATTACGATCTGATTGAAAATGCCACTCGCGCAGCATCTGCGATTTTCAATAACGATCCTGAGACTGCAGGCAACCTTATCATGCGCTGGTTCCCGCAAGTCTTAGATCTCGAAAACGGCCCTCTATCAGGTAAGGCAAAAAAATAGCGCCCGCCCATAAGTACTATTTAGCCATGATTTAGGCATGTAGATCATGGCCCAAACTACACTGTCTTAACGATCTTCAAGCGCTAATGAAGAAAAATAAGCCCTGAACATAAGTTTTTGATCACATCGGGGCTTGCATTAGGTACACTGTAGCGAAAGTATTGCAAGGCAAAACAAGACTAGGCATTTTTGAATATCTGGTAATGCATTTTGCTTGTAATGTGGCATCTGTTAACAATCTACGGTGAATGAAGATGGTAGGCCTTTACCATAAAAGACGCGCTGAGCGTTCGCAAAGCAAAGTATTAAGCTGCATGATTCGCGCAGGCGCTGCTGCCGGTGCGTTCACTGTGGTTGGCTTTACCTTGGTCGCTATCTTCTTTAACGGTACAGCGATTAAAGGCCCTTTAGGCTCCTACCTGTCTAAGCAAACAGGTTTAGATGTCACTATTGAAGATGCCGAGTTCTCCCCTGTATACCCAGATGTTATCAAGCTCAACAACGTTAAGTTTGGCTCATCCACTGTAGGTGAGCTGTACCTTGAGTACGATATTAGCTCTGCTTTGTCTGATGATGAGCTGAAGATCAACGATATCTACATCAACGATCTTAAGCTAAGCAAGGAAGATCTCGCCGCGCTCTCCTCGTCAAAAGCAGGCTATAAGTCTATTCGCGCTAATGCCGTTCGCTTCCATCACACTCCAATCAATACTCGCTTTTTGAAGACCAAGGATGCGACCATTCGCTTAAACCAGGTCTCCTTTAGCGACAAAGAAGGTCTTACCTTCAGATCAGGCTCCTTAGCCTCAGAAAAACTTAGCCTCTTTAAAGAGCAAGCTAAGAGCTTTGTGGTGGATTTTGAACAAGCACCAGATGGCATGCGCCTTAATAACTTTAGCGTACAAATGTATGGTGGCATCATCTCAGGTAAAGGCATGTACAACCAAAGCATTGCCAATGCTAATAGCGCCAACGCCAATCAAGATCAAAAAGCTGATGGTACTAACGGCACGCCGCAGGTTATCACCGATATCAAGCTTGATGAGCTCAGTCTTGCCAATGTCATCATCTACTCAGGCCTCACTAGCCCAGAGAACATCACTTTGACATCACAAAGCACTGTCTTAACCGATGTCATTCTCTCTGATGATGCTCCATCTGCCCGTAAGAGCAAGCCTCATAGCTCAAAGAACACTAATAATTTAGCAGCAGCTAAAGCAGCTGAAGATGCGCAAAATGCTGCAGACAAAGGTGGCAAGCAAGGCGCTAAGCAAAGCCATACTCCAAAAGCCGATGATGTGAACTTGAGTACTTATATTGTCCAAGGTATCAATGGCAATATTGAAGATCTCAAGATCACCTCTAATGGCATGCAGGGCACCTTTAACGGTAGCGCTGATGAAATCTCAATGCCTAATTTGCAAACCACTATGGAGAGCAATGAGGTAAGTGCTACTTTCTCCAAAGATGCTTTTACCTTTAAGTTGCAAGGTAATGTCTATGAGGGACGCTATCTTGCACAAGGTGAGCTTGACCATAAGAACAAAGAGCTCAACTTAGAAAAGCTCCTCATGAAAAAGGCCAAGCTAGCAATCAACACCCCACGCTTAAAGTTCTTAAGTGCAGGTCTTAACGAATACACCTTTAACCTCAAGCATGCTGGCTTTGAGTCTTTGGAGTTTTTGTCATACTTAAACTCACTGCCAATGTCGATCCAATCCATCACTGGCACTGCTGATAATCTTTCTATAAAGGGTCAAGCACAACAAAAAGACCAAGATGAGTTCTATCGTCTGCTCTCTAGCGTATCTGTCCTTAAAGACAATGTCTTTGCCAACACTGAGGCTAAAAAGGACAGTCAGGATAGTGCTGATGCGGATAAGACCGCTGTAGATAATAAGGCGGCTACAGCTGATGCTGTTGCAAAGAGCGCCAATGCTGCCGCTATGGAGCTTGAGTTTAAGAACTTCTTATACTCCGATCTGCTAATTAGCAGCATGCACAGCAAGTGGCACTTAGATGCAGATAAACTCTTAATCGAAGTACCAAATGCCAAGTTCAAAGAATCATCTGCAGCAGCAGAGGCTCTCATTGCACTTAAGGCATTTGATAAGAGCCACCTTAAACTCAATGCTCCTGACTTTGAGAGTGCAGACTTAAACTCCAACTTAGTAAGCCACATGCTTACTGGCAGGATGGATGTAAACTTAAGCTTAGAGTCTAAAGCCCAAGCTAAGACCTTTGAGAGCCTCATCAATGAAGCTAAAGGTAAGCTTAATGTTAACTCTGATGCCATGCTCATCTCAGACTTTGGCTTAGACCTCATTAACGGTGGTAAAGACAAGAACTACGAGCTGTCCTATACCGAGCTGCTCACTGGTGTACAAGGCGCTGTTGCCGGTATCTCCGCTCTTAAGAGCACCACCACCTTTAATCAAGGTGTAGCTCAAAATACTACATCCATGGCTTTATCTACTGCCAACATGCGCTTATCAGTCAATGCAGACTATGAGCGTAATAAGATCTCAGGCAATAGCTTTTTCATCAGTCCTGCAAAGGATAGCTCTACTAAGGTAACCATCTTAGGTGATCTCGATGAACCACGCTTTGCAATTATCCCATTACGTCGTGGAGAGCAGCGCCCTGGTTTATATCTGCCTCAGTACGATGAGAACGCTAAGGCTAAAGAGCAGACTGATGCAGCTGCTGTCCTTAATGGCAAGGTAAAGATTGAAGAGCCGCAAAAGTCTGATGATGATAAGGACAAGATACAAGAAACTAGTCCAGATCCAAAGGCAAATAGCGCTGCAGACTCTAGCTCACTATCTGACAAATCAAGCAGTACTGACAAAAAAGAAGAGTTAAAGCCTCAAGAGGATAAATCTAATGAGGCTACTTCAAGGCAAGACAATAGCGATGAGAGCTCAAACTCATCAAATGATAGTACAGCGGAGGATGACAAGAGTGCTCAGCTAATAGATCAGGCAGCTAAGGATAAGAGCAAAGATGAAAAGCCTGGCGATAACAGCGCTCCTAAAACAGACAGCGCTCAAGAGCCAAAGGCAACACAAGATAGTAATGCCACTAAGTCAGATACTCAAGATGAAGGCAATACATCATCAGCTAAAGTGAGTGCCGATGGCTCTGAATCTTCAGACAAAGCTCCAGATAAAGAGACAGAAACCAGCACTGACCGAGATTTTGAAGCAACAGATAGTCAGGCCTCTGATAAGGACCAAGACTCTAGCGTCATAGCAAAAGATTCTTCAGCAAAAGACACTCCTGACTCCACTCAAGACGCCTCATCTTTATCAGGTGTTCCTACCGAAAACCTCTCCACTTCTCCTGCTCAAACCTCCTCAGATTCCGACCAAAAGTCCACCAAGACAAATACTGCTGTAATTAACTCTACCCAAACCAGCGCCCAAGCCAATGACGCAGACAGCACTACAGCCTCTCAAGACAAGGAAGAGACTAGTGCAGATGCTGCTAATGCTCAAGCCCAAGATACTAAGCCACAAAGCGATGCAGAGACTATAGCTACCGAGCCAAGTGAAGACAGTGCAAAGGCTGAAACTGTAGCTACAGTGCCAGGTGAAGACACTGCTAAGAAAGAGCCTGTGACTAGCGAGCCAAGTAAAGACAGTGCAAAGGCTGAAACTACAAGTGAGGCAAGTGAAGTAGCTAAGGACGAAGCCCAATCTAATAAGAGTGAGGCTGTAGCTGCTAGTGATAATAGTGCAGGAGGAGATGAGCCTAAGCAGACTGCCAATAAGAGCAATGAAGCAATAAGCGCTGAAGCTCGAGCTCAGGCAGATAAGACTGAGACCGATCTTCTCAAGAACGTACTTATAGACAGCTTTTTTGATAGCGAAGAGGGTGAAGAGGAGCTGATCTTCTAATTATCGACTTGCTAGACAAGGCCATGCTTAGAGCATGGCCTTGTACTTTTTAAGCTTTGGCAGGAGCGGGCGCTGTGTATCGTATGTTGGATATTGCCCGCTTGTAAGATTGGAAAAGAGTAGTGTTTAGATATGTAGCGTTGGTTTGCTATTTTTTATGCTCGACAGCGTTGTCGCGACGGACTGGAGATACATGAACCTTGATAGCTGAACGAGGAGCTGGCTCTTTTTCATAGGCAAGAGCATCGGAAATAATCTGCTCTGGCTTCTTAGTATCCTTACCCATAGTGTCAACGATGGAGTGAATCATTGATGGTACTTCTTTAGAGTGCTCAGAGCGAGCAATACCCAGAACAGCTGTAAGCTCAGCTCCTAAAAGCACCAGCCACCAGTTGATATAAATCCAAATCATCAGTACAGGCAGTGCTGCTAAAGCACCATAGATAGCTTCATAATCTGAGAAATTGATAATAAAGGCGGCAAATACACGCTTAGAGATTTCAAATAATAGAGCAACTACAGCGGCACTTAATAAAGCATCGCGTGATTTAACGCGAGCTACTGGCAAGACTGTATACAGAACAAAGATTAAGGCAGTTTGCACGAAGAAAGGCAGCACATATAAGACTGTGCGTACAGCTGTGGCCATCTCCATGTCCTGAAAAATCTGTAAAGCCACGATACTAGAGGTAGCCCAAACCGTAATACCCATAGCAAGAGGGCCCACTGTCAGCAAGGTCCAATAAATAGCGAAAGTAATGATCTTACGACGTTGTGACCCACGCCAAATACGGTTGATAGCCTTATCAATGGCTCGAATGAGCATCATACTGACGATAAACAGCACTAGAAGACCGGTTACCGTCATAGAGCCTGCATGATCTACAAACTTTTGCAGCGACCCCATGATAGCGTCGGCAAACACAGGAACAAAATTATCCTGAATAAAGCTCATCATTGATTCTTTGACTGGCTCAAAGGATGGAACCATAGCAAAGATTGACAAGATGATAGTTAATGCAGGAACTAACGCTAGTATTGAGGTATAAGAAAGCGACGCAGCTTCAATACCAATACCATCACGTTTGATACGCCGTATAAAATACTTGATAAGCTCCAACATTTACTCACTCCAGCTTAATGATTGTTCTGTATCTTAATTATCTAAGCCCAATCTTGGGCCAGTAATCTGTAATTGTATTCGATCTTGATAATTGTGTATGTGCTTGGATGCAATCTGCAAGCCTTATATATTTTAGTGGCTTTCTATAGTCGATTTAGAGCACAAGTGTTGCTGTGAGGCCTGCCTCTTATGATAAAGGCTTGCAATTAGAGTGAACCTCTTGCTAACAAAGATGATGTTTATCGTATTGATGACAGTTAACTCTAGTAAAAAGAGAAATTTTAAAATGCACACCGTTCTAGAGATTTTTGCGCTAAAATAGCGGGGCCGTTTTTTCAAGCTTACAAGTAACAAAGCGCGAAAGAGATCGCAAAATTGACTTTAGGTGCAGATTCGACACTGATAGATATGTCAGCTGAGCCTTAGCTAGAGACTATGCTCTTAGCTTAAAGTTTAGTTTTCTATGCACGTAAGAACAGTATTATCTTTTAGCTAACATCATTTCTTTTGTTCCTAAGGTAACGCCTTAGCAATCTTTCAGACCATGATAAGCATGCTAAAGATCCTGTCCCTTACAGTGCGCTACAGAGATGTTCTAGGCTCTGGTTCTTGTAGATTTTAAATGCACTGCCAAGTGCAGTTCATGCTCTTAAATACCCGTATAGCTCGGTATTCCACAATAGGTATTTCTCCATGGATGTTCAAAAGATCCGTAACATTGCCATCATTGCCCACGTTGATCATGGCAAGACTACTCTCGTAGACAAGTTATTGCGTCAATCAGGCACCCTTGATCGTAATGAAAGCGCTCAAGAGCGTGTGATGGACTCAAATGCCATTGAAAAAGAGCGTGGCATTACCATCCTTTCTAAGAATACCGCCATCAACTGGCAGGACTACCGCATCAACATCGTTGACACCCCAGGACACGCAGACTTTGGTGGTGAGGTTGAGCGCGTTATGTCCATGGTTGACTCAGTACTGCTGCTCGTTGACGCTGTAGATGGCCCAATGCCACAAACCCGCTTCGTAACTCAGAAGGCTTTTGCTCGTGGTCTGCGCCCAATCGTTGTAATTAACAAGTGCGATCGTCCAGGTGCACGTCCTGACTGGGTTATCGATCAGGTATTCGATCTGTTCGACAACTTAGGTGCAACCGATGAGCAGCTCGACTTCCCTGTTATTTATGCATCCGCATTATCAGGCTGGGCTTCTTTAGATCCAGAGAACCATGGCGACACCATGGAGCCTTTATTCAATGCCATCATTGAAAAGGTAAGCCCACCACAGGCTGATCCAGCAGGTCAGCTGCAAATGCAGATCTCCTCATTAGACTTCACCTCATACGTCGGTGTTATCGGTGTTGGTCGTATCACCCGTGGTAGCGTTAAGACCAATCAGCCTGTAACCATCGTTGGTGCTGAT
The DNA here is from genome assembly GCF_902485895.1 of uncultured Anaerobiospirillum sp. Lineage (NCBI taxonomy): Bacteria > Pseudomonadati > Pseudomonadota > Gammaproteobacteria > Aeromonadales > Succinivibrionaceae > Anaerobiospirillum > uncultured Anaerobiospirillum sp. Next base: position 56,735 of record NZ_CABTML010000011.1, read on the forward strand.
GGCTCCACCCGTCAAGGTAAGATAGGTCAGGTTTTAGGTTACTTAGGTCTGCACCGTTCTGAAGTAGCTGAGGCTGGTGCTGGCGACATTATCGCTATTACTGGTTTAGGCGAGCTTAAGATTTCTGACACCATTTGCTCTCCACAAGCTGTTGAGGCCCTGCCTCCTTTATCTGTTGACGAGCCAACTGTGTCCATGACATTCTGTGTTAACACCTCACCATTTGCAGGTAAGGAAGGCAAGTTTGTTACTTCACGTAACATTGAAGAGCGCTTACGTACTGAACTGGTACACAACGTAGCTCTGCGCGTTGAGAACACTGATGACGCTGACAAGTTCCGTGTATCAGGCCGTGGTGAGCTGCACTTATCTGTTTTAATTGAGCAGATGCGTCGTGAGGGCTACGAGCTTGGCGTATCCCGTCCTGAAGTTATTCTTCACAAGGATGAGAACGGCAAGACCTTAGAGCCATACGAGGTATTAACCTTAGACCTCGAAGAAGGCGACCAGGGTGGTGTAATGGAAGAGCTCGGCCGTCGTAAGGGTGAGCTTAAGAACATGAGCCCAGATGGTAAGGGCCGTGTACGTTTAGACTACCGCATCCCAGCTCGTGGTCTTATCGGCTTCCAGAGCTTATACATGACCTTAACCTCTGGTACTGGTCTTATGTACCACACATTCGACAGCTATGACGAGTATGTAGGTGGTTCTATCGGTGAGCGTGCTAACGGTGTTCTGATTTCTAACGACACTGGTAAGGCCGTTCCATACGCTTTATGGTTCTTACAAGAGCGTGGCCGTCTGTTCGTAGACGCAGGTGAAGAGGTTTACGAGGGTCAGGTTATCGGTCTGCACGTTCGCTCCAACGACTTAACCGTTAACTGCTTAAAGACCAAGAAGCTCACCAACGTTCGTGCAGCAGGTTCCGATGACAACATCATCTTAACTCCTGCTGTTCACATGAGCTTAGAGCAGGCATTAGAGTTCATTAACGAGGACGAGCTCGTTGAGGTTACTCCTAAGTCCATCCGTATCCGTAAGAAGTTCTTATCTGAGCTTGAGCGTGTACGTGCATTCCGTGCAGCTGGCGGTAAGGCTGAGAAGTAATCTCCCTTAACACAAAGCATCTTAGCTATCTCTAGCTAAGACACTTGCTCTAAAAAGCCCTCGCAAGTCTTACTTGCGGGGGCTTTTTTGTTTTGGTGCGATGTAGAGTGACAATGCTCACCTTTGGATCTAATGTTAAGAAATGGCTCTTCAATGTAGAAACATGTGCTTTCAATCGCCCTACATGAGTGCATGCAAAATATACCTCAAAGCAGCTTACTATTCTATATTTGGCTTATAATTAAGGAATTACAGTATTTTTTCAATTTTTTCTGCCAAAACACGTGTTCCTTTATGGTGAAATACGCGATGTGCCAAGCACTATATATGTGCAAATGAGAGATTTATACCATTTTTAAACATAGGCGCTCTAAAATGGATCACAAATCAATGGCATATCACACTTTTTTTCTGTCAATGCACTGTAGAGTATCACTATTAGTTTGACACAAACTTACTGTGTAATGCTGTTGCTCTGTTTTTACTCATTAGCGCGCTTAAGTAGTAGTGCTTAAGCATAAGAAAGCCCTAAAGTTGAGCATTCTTATCTTGTTAGTGGGTTTTAGAACATCTTACTTTACTCAACTTACTTCATCTATGACATTAGATATAGTTGGGCTAAAGATAATATATGGACACTACATTTTGCAGTGTACATACAATAATTAAAGATGCTCAGTACTAACTACTGTGCCCCATTTTGAGTGCTCGTAGTTTAGGTACTACATAAGGACATTGGTTAACTTGAGTAAGTGCTAGCGTAAATCTCCATTAGTTATAAGAGATACGGGTACTTTCTCAGTTGGCAAACTCAAGATACATGGGACGTTATATCCCCAAAGAGCATATTAGAGCTTAAGGCCTGTGTCTCGTAGACCAAATGAAGCTATAAGTACCAGGCTAAGGCGCTACCTAATTTAGGTAATGGCCATTCGATCATAAAAAGATCCCTTGGTTAAGGCCTCATAAGCGAGTCTTAAGTTAGCTCAAATGCTTAAAGCAAACAGTATCACATTGTTCTATTGGATTTACTTTAGGCCTTTGTCAGGCTCAACTAAAGGTAGCTGCCATGCAATGCGACTCTAAAACCATTATCGAGAGTATCTCCACCTCAATATTGGTGATCGACTCTCAGTTAAAGGTTGCTTATGCCAACACTGCGGCCGAGCAGTTGTTTTCCATGTCTCGTACCAAGCTGCAGGGAATTAAGCTGCTTGATCTTATTGATAGCAATGAGAAGAGCTTGATTGAGTCCCTTCAGAACGCGAATTCACCATCTTTTCAAGGATTCACTGCTACTGATATCACTTTCACCCCAGAACACCAAAATCGCTTCCATGCCGACGTGTATATCTCACCATATACCGGCAGAGCACGTGGTCTGATGGTAGAAATCCACCGTCTTGATTATCAGCAAAAACTCAATGATGACCTGCAGCGCCGCAATCAACATATTGCAGCCCGCGATCTCATTAGAAACCTTGCTCATGAGATCAAGAACCCATTAGGTGGCATCCGTGGCGCAGCACAGCTTCTAGAGATGACCTACTCTAAAGACAATGATCTTAAGGAGTACACCAAGGTCATCATTGAGCAGTCAGACCGTCTTAAGGCATTAGTAGATCGTCTATTAGGCCCACAGCGACCAAATCCTCGCACCATGGCTAACATCCACTATGTCATTGAGAAAGTGCTGTCTTTAGAAAGCATGGCCACTAAGGGCACATGCCGCTTTGAAAAAGATTACGACCCATCGCTGCCAGAGCTGCTACTTGATGTAGACGCCATGCAGCAGGTCATGATTAACATCATTAGTAATGCCGTACAGGCATTAACTGAGGCCAATACTGTCTATCCGTCAGTTAAGATCCGCACCCGCGCATTAATGGGAGCTTTAGTCAATGGCATTAAGTATTCAATGTCCATTGAGGTTGCCATTATCGATAACGGTCCTGGTATCCCGCCTCAGATTAAGGACATGTTGTTCTACCCAATGATTACCTCCCGTTCTGAGGGACATGGATTAGGTTTATCCATTGCTCAGAATATTGTGGAGCATCATCGCGGCACTATTGAGTGCGAAAGCGAACCAGGGTGCACCGTGTTCAAGATCATTCTGCCTATTACCAATGACAACAATAACGCCAGTCAGCCTATGCACTCTGGTGTGATTCACAATTTGATGAAGTAAGCATTCATTGAAGTTGTCACAAAAGACCACCACTTAGTGGTCCTAGGCAAGGATAAACAATAGCTTTAGATTTTTGACTAAAGCTATTGATAACAAAGATTTCATTAGGCCACTGTCTCTTTAGGAAAGCTTTTACTAGCTTTGCATAATGCAGCGGCTAACAACGACTACCAAAAGGTAGCTTGCGACCTATTTAGATTGCTTGTACTTGCTCTTATTGGCCGTACTCTGGGACGCACTACCTTAGGCTTAGGCCATAGCGTTTTACCACCCTTTAAGGGATGGCAACGATTCTTTGCACATAGTGCAATAAGTTTATCGTAGCCAAACTTGTAATACCGTAGGTGACGCCTTAGCCGCAGACAACACAGCTTGAGGTTATTATGGATCCGCTAATTTGGGTTATTGATGACGATGACTCCATCCGCTTCGTCTTCGATCGCGCTCTTGATGTCAACCAAATCAATCACCGTCTCTTTAGCAACGGTATTGAGGCTCTCGAGGCTCTTAAAAATGAGATTCCTGATGTAATCGTATCTGACATTAACATGCCAGGCGGTATCGATGGCTTATCTTTAATTAAGAGAGTCCATGAAGTCGATCCAAACATCCCATTCATCATCATTACCGCTAACTCTGACTTAAGCGCCGCTATCGATTCTTATGAGCACGGTTCTTTTGAGTACCTGCCTAAGCCATTTGATATTGAGCAGGCAGTTAAGGTTATCAGACGTGCTGCTGTACACCGTGTTAATCAGACCCGTAAGAAGGAAGAGAACCCAGCTCCTGCAACTGAGGGCGAGGATGTCGAGATTATCGGTAAGAGCCCTGCCATGCAGGAGGTATTCAAGTTCATCGGCCGTTTATCTAAGACTGATGTACCTGTATTCATCTTTGGCGAGAGCGGCACTGGCCGTGAAATCGTAGCTCAGGCACTGCACAACCACTCAGAGCGCTGCGATAAGGGTCGCTTTGTTTCTGTGAACATATCATCACTGCCTCAAGAGACTGTTGAGCATGAGCTGTTCTCTAATGACAATGGTGCTGTATGTGCTATTGAGCGAGCTAACAACGGTACTCTGTTCATCAATGAAATTGGTGACATGCCAATGGATGCACAGACTCGCTTAGTTACCGTTATTCGCGATCATGAGTATATGCCACTTGGCTTTAGCGCCACCCGTAAGGCTGATGTACGTGTGATTGCCTCTAGCTCTCACAACTTAGAAGAGTTAGTTAAAAACGGTAAGTTCCGTGCAGATCTGTACTACCGCCTCAATGTCATTCACATCAATATGCCACCACTGCGTGAGCGTAACAATGACATCCCAATGCTCGCTAAGCACTTCTTAGCCCAGGCCGCCCTTGAAAACAATCAAGAGCCTAAAAAGCTAACCTCTGAGGTATTAGTTTTCTTATGCCGTCAGCCATGGCCAGGCAACGTAAGACAGCTTAAGAACCTGTGTAAGTACTTAACCATCATGGTTACCGGTCGTGATATTCAGATGACCGACCTGCCATCAGAGTTTATGCAGGCTCGCAATCAGCAAGCTAAGATTACTACCTCCATCACTGGTACTTCTAAGGAACCTACCTCATGGCAAGAGCAGCTTAGAAATTGGGTAGATGGTCGTCTTCGCGCTGGTGAGCATGACATTCTTTCTGAGGCTACCCCTGAGTTTGAGCGTGTCATGTTAGAGGCTGCTTTAGCCTTTACTAGCAACCACAAGCAAGAGTCAGCTAAGCTCTTAGGTTGGGGCCGTAACACCCTGACCCGTAAGCTCAAAGAGCTCAACATCAATAGCTAAGCATCTTAAATCTCAGCCCATCGCCTAGCGATAAGCTGATTTGAGACTTGTATCTGACAACGTCCGTCATGCCTTGCAGCGCGGACGTTGTCGCTTTTCAGCAGTCCTGAATGCAAGTACTCCACATCTTAGTGCCCCTCATCGCAAGGCAATCGAACCGAAGCTCCCTGCATAGCAAGGCAATCAAGCCTAAGCTCCCTACATCGCAAGGCAATCGCACCTAAACGCCAATCATGGCACTACAGCGCATCATGTGGCACTTCTTAGCAAGGCTATCGCCTTGTAGCGCCCGCACTGATGGAGTAAGCATAAGGCTATCTTAGTTAAGACCATGCCTTTTCACAAAAGACATATCCTTATACCCCTCTGACAATTAAAATAGGTAGATAATCTGTAGCATCTGTCAACTAGCGTAGTTGCCAAGCTCATGTACAAGCCACTTTGGCTAACATATTACACAGATGCCTAGCTAGTCACTTGTCATAAACTTGTATTAATCGGCGTCATAAACTTGTATTTGTGCCATTTTTCGTTAGAATGTGGCCATAGATTGTTATATCTAGTAAATACTTTTCGATCCTGTATCTATGCAGTTTCTGTAAGTTTGCTGCACAATAATCTCTAATGAGTCAGCGATGACTCAGATAGCGGATACAGCACATGCCGCCTCTATGCCAAACAAGCATCAAGTGAGTTCTTTTAGATAAGATTACTATTAGGCGTGTGATACGACAGGTCTCTTCTGTCATAGGGTTTTGTAAGCTTATAAGCTTGATTTTGTGAGACAGCCAGTTAAATGTTAATTTCAAAGCATCAGGTTATCACCTGCGACGACATCCTCTTATCCTTATGTGATAGTGTTACCGAAGTTTTAAGTTCTGCTACCGGTGATAAGGTTTCTTTCACCCCAATGATCCAGAAGATCAACAACACCACCTTACGTCCAGATATCGGTACTTTTGTTCTGTTCACTGGCACCTTCTCTGGCATGGTGGTTTTAAACTTCAGCAAAGAGACTGCAATGGAGTTATATAGCTCCTACATGAAGCGCATGGGCTTAGGTGATGCAGACTTAGTTAAGAACTACACCTCTGATGAAGTTTCTAACACCTTAGGCGAGCTCATGAATCAGATGGTTGGTAACTTCACTGCCAAGATGAGCACCTCCTTAAATGGTCACATCAATCAGTCACAGCCTAAGATGTTAGCCCTGCCTCACCAGGTTGAGATTAACATCAACATGACCTTAGACCACCCAGAGGTTTCTCGTATTACCTTCTTCACCGAGTCTAACAACGCTTTCTACCTTGAGCTTGCTATGGACCACACCGAGTTCAAGCTTGTTCGCGATCTTGATCCTAAGGAGCGTGAGTTAACTCCTGAGGAGATCATGGCTCAGGCTGGTATCGTTTAAGATACCCACCTTTAGATAAGCTAAAGCCTCAAGCACAGCTTTAAACGCTGTACAGCAAGGCACTTATCTTTTAGCTTGAGACCACAGCAGTCTTAAGCATTATCGACAACGCCGCACTTTAGCGGCGTTGTTCGTTTTTGCACGCTATAATCTATAGCCATTGCATCGCTATGCTTGCTTTGTAGCATCTTGTCTTTGATAAGCTATTTTTGCTTTGTTGCGATGTTTTTACCCAAAATGGGCTCGAAAAGCGTATACTTATGCGATTTTTCTAGTTTTCTAAGTTTTCAGGAGTAAGGCTATGGCTGAAGAAGCCCTCGATTTTAGAAAGACTCGCTTTATCACCAGTGCCCCTGATATAAAGCATTTACCAAAGGATCTTGGTGTTGAGATCGCCTTTGCTGGCCGCTCCAACTCCGGCAAGTCCTCTGCTATCAATGCTATTTGCGATCAAAAGCACTTAGCCAAAACCTCACGTACCCCAGGACGAACCCGTCTTATCAACCTCTTCCAAGTTGCGCCAGGTCGTACCTTAGTTGATCTGCCAGGCTATGGCTATGCTGCAGTGTCTCGCTCCATGAAGATCGAGTGGCAAAAGTCCATGTCTGAGTACCTACAAAAGCGTCAGGCTTTACGTGGTCTCGTAGTCACTATGGATATTCGTCATCCACTTAAAGATCACGACCGCTTAGTGATTGACTGGTCTATTGCAGCCAACATTCCTGCGCTGATTTTGCTAACTAAGGCAGACAAGCTTGGAGTTAACCGCCGTAAAGAGGCAGTTGGTGAGGTTAAGCACCTGTTATCTGAGTTTGGTGGCAACTTCACTGTAGTTGCATTCTCTGCTTGGGAAAAGATCGGTCTTGATGAGATCCACTCCATCCTCAACAACTGGTTTACGATCCTTTATGATCCTGAGGAAATGGCTGAAGCTTCTGCTGATGCTGCCGATGGTGAGTAATTGACCTTTTCAGTTAAGCAGATCTTAAAATAGCTGCTAGCTTACAAGTGCATGCTCAATAAGCATGCATCTTAAAAACGCAGGCTACTCATTCAAGAGCAATCTTAGCTACACTAAAGCTATTTTTATAACCGCTCTTTTGTTTCTTAATTCCTATCTTGGATGTAACGTTATGGCACAAGGAACTCTCTTCATCGTATCCGCTCCAAGCGGTGCTGGTAAGTCTTCTCTTATCAATGCTCTGTTAAAGAAGTTCAATACTGACGACTCAATGCGTCTGTCCATCTCTCACACTACCCGTGAACCACGCCCAGGTGAGGTTGATCATGAGAGCTATCACTTTGTATCCGTAGAGGAATTTGAATCCCTCATTGATCGCGGTGCTTTTTTTGAGCATGCTAAGGTGTTTGATAACTACTACGGCACCTCCAAAGAGATCGTGATGGATTGGATCAATGATGGAAAAGACGTGTTCTTTGACATCGACTGGCAGGGAGCCCGTCTTATCAAAGAGCAGATGCCTCAGGCAGTTAAGATCTTTATCATGCCGCCATCATTAAACACCTTACAAGAGCGTCTTATTAAGCGCGGTCAGGATACTCCTGAGGTGATTCGTAAGCGTATGGCTAAGGCCATGTCAGAGATCTCTCATTATGATGAGTACGACTACGTAATCATCAATGATGACTTTGATGAGAGCTTAATCAATCTGCGCAGCATTATTCTGAGCAAGCGTTGCAGCCTTAACAATGTTCAGACTAATAATAAAGAGCTCTTTGAAGATATGAAGCGTCAGGAGCAAGAATACGAAGCAGCTTGGATGCCTTGTGCTAGCGCATTCCAAGAAGCTTTTGCCAAGGCTAAGGCTGAGGCTGCCGAAAAAGAAGCTACTAGCAAGTAATAACAAAGAGCAAGTTCTTGCTCTTTTACGCCCATAGCTATGGTCTTTCGTGTTTCAAGGGGCTGTATTTAATATGCCCTTACGATAAGATCGCTATGGACCATGATCTGATCGCATCAGTAATGCACTTTTAGGTAGAATTTTTGTTAAAATAGAGAGCTTTGTGCATAATAGTGATTAATATGCACTTAGCACGCTATATGCGTTAATACCCAGAATTCATATAACTGCATTAGAGAACATAGGCCCACTACGGTTTTTTTAAGCTGATTAGCCATAGGAAAAACCGCTCGTTGCAGTTTATGCCTTGAAGATCAAAAGCACTTAGCTTTTGTCTCTCACCTAGCTTATTAAGCTAGCCCAACAAGGCACTGTGTGCCCGATCTACGATACTCATTACGTGCAGTACATGCGCCTATGCATGCTCCTTGATATATCGATTTGATGAGTTTTCAGTTGCCCTTAGCAGCTTAACGTAGAGCATTGGCACTAAAAGATTTTTGTTGATTCACTGTCTGATCATTGCGATTAGACGCATCAGTTGAGGTAATCATCATGGCTAGAGTTACAGTTGAAGATGCTGTGGCTAAAGTTGGCAACCGCTTTGACTTAGTTCTCATTGCTGCACGTCGTGCTCGTCAGATTTCAATGAACGGCAGCAAGCCTTTAGTAGATGAGGAAAAGGATAAGCCTACCGTTATCGCTCTGCGCGAGATCGAGGCTGGCTTAATCTCTGAGGACTTCCTCGACAAGCAGGATCGTAAGGACTTCATGCGTGATAGCAGCGTTTTACCTGCTGATAACGAGTTCGCTCCTATCGACGGCGTTGAGATGTTTAACTAAGCATTAATGCTTTATTGATAGGCTTGTTTTTTTACTGCTAGTGAACTTCTAATGTAGCTAACTTTATCCTCAAGCCTATTTTTATCACTGCAAGATCACAGCTGTGCTCATGTAAATGAGCTTATGGCTCTATACAAGTAAGCTTATTAAATGAGTGAAGGCTTAAACATATACATGGTGTTTAGAGCTAACTTGTCTGACAATAACAAAATGCTTAAGTGCATCTTTCTTGTATGACAGCATTGCAATGGTGCAAAGATCATAAGATCTCTGTGCAGCGTAGATGCTTATATTTTTCAGTGATACTTTCTAAGCCAAGTGCAAACTATTAAGGATCTATGCATAAGAAAACATGTAGTTTTCGATGTTAGATGCCTTATGTTTCACTGTGGTGACGTTTTAAAAAAGAACCGATTTACTTGATGTTAAACACATTGAGTATCGGTTTTTTTCGTTTTGAGAGGTTGTGAAATCCAAAACGGGACATTGCAAAGCCATTGTCATCTGTTTTTGTAGTACACTTGAATGTCATATAGTGTTAAAACACCCACGATCATTAGTTTATATCTTAGACCCATCTAAGAATCTTGATGGCCATAAGCTATGGTGGTGACAACGACCTCATTACATACGTAAAACACTTAATCTTAATGCCTTGCAACTAAAGCTTAGACTCATATGCTTTAAAGCTCATCGTTGCTAATTTCTCTTAGCTAGTGTTTACGTAACTTAGTATCAGGATCTTCAGGCAACTTGTTGGCATTGGTAAGGAGAATATATGGATAGCAAGACTGATATGCAATCTTCACATTCAGCTCCCCTTGCCGCATCGTCAGACAGTAAGGCATCTGTAGAGGGTATGTTACGTACTAACACCTCTCCTACAGGTCGTAATACTATGACTGGCTCATTATCTGTAGTCAGCACTGGCCCTGTAAGCACTGCCATTACTGCCACTAGTCCAACTGCCTTATTGCATCAAGCATTCTTAGGCACTACTGCCTCTGATTTACAAGATTCTGTCGATGTTGATATCGACAACATCGTCCCGCTTAAAAAGCAAGGCAAGCTCAACTCTATGAGCGTTAATGCCCGTGATAATGGTGGCTTTAACGAAAGCATGGAGCTCTCTGAGCAGATCGCTCAGGACATGGCCAATCAGGTTAACCATATCCCTGCTGAGCCAAGTGCTGATGCTGTTGCCTCTGTAAACTTCCATTACTATCTTCCTTTGCATAATCTTGCATCCTCTTATCTATCAGCCGAAGCTATGGAAATGGTAGATAAGGCTTTCGTGATTGCAGATAAGGCACACGCCCCACAAAAGCGTGCCTCAGGTGAACCTTACATTATTCACCCGATCGCTGTAGCAACAATCATTGCGCAAATGCACTTAGATAAAGAGTCCATTGCAGCGGCCTTATTACACGATACCGTTGAGGATACATGCGTTACTCCAGAGGACATCAAACGTGAGTTTGGTGATGTGGTTGAAGATCTGGTAAACGGTGTAACTAAGCTCGATAAACTGCGCTTCCATGACTATCGTGAAGCTCAAGTTGAGAACTTTAGAAAGATGATCCTCGCGATGACTCGAGATATTCGTGTCATCTTGATCAAACTGGCTGACCGTACCCACAATATGAGAACCCTTGGTTCTCTGCGTCCAGATAAGCGCAAGCGTATTGCGCGTGAAACCTTAGAGATTTTTGCCCCTATTGCTAATCGTCTGGGTATTTCAGATATCAAGATTGAGCTTGAAGAGCTTGGTATTGCTGCTTTATATCCAATGCGATACCGCGTACTTAAAGCCGCTGTAACCAGAGCTCGTAACAATAGAAAGGAAGTTATCAACAATATCCTTGAGTCTATCAACAAGCGTCTTAACGAAGTTGGTATTGAGGCTCGAGTCTTAGGACGTGAAAAGCGTATCTACTCCATTTACAAGAAGATGGTGAAAAAGGAGCTGCAGTTCCGTGAGATCATGGACGTCTATGCATTCCGCGTCATCTTAAAGGATGTAGATACTTGTTACCGCGTCTTAGGTCAGATGCATAATCTGTATAAGCCACGCCCTTCAGGTTTTAAAGACTATATTGCCATTCCAAAGATCAATGGCTATCAGTCACTGCACACCTCTTTAGTCGGTCCTCATGGTGTGCCTATCGAAATTCAGATCCGTACTGAATTTATGGATCAGATGGCTGCACGAGGCGTAGCAGCTCACTGGTCATATAAAGAAAACGGCTCCGAACCTACTTCTACTACAGCGCAAAAGAATGCTCAGCAGTGGATTAAAAACATCATTGATCTGCAGCAAAGCGCCTCTAACTCCATGGAGTTTATTGAAGCGGTAAAGACAGACCTCTTCCCAGACTCCATCTTCGTCTTTACTCCAGATGGCAAGATTTTCGATCTGCCAGCTGGCTCAACTCCAGTGGACTTTGCCTACGCACTGCATACCGACATTGGCCAGCACTGTATCGGTGCTCGCGTCAACCATCGTATGTTCCCACTGAGCCGTCCGCTGCAATCTGGTCAGTCTGTAGAGATCATTACCTCACAAAATGCTGAGCCAAGTGCTATGTGGCTCACTTCTGTAGTGACTCCTCGCGCCCGCTCCAAGATCAGACAGTACTTAAAGGGACTCAAGCGCCAAGAGTGTGTCCTGATTGGTCGTCGTCTCATGCAGAATGTGCTTAAGGATGTGCATTTAGATGATATTCCTCAAGAGGTAATGAATGTAGTTCTTAAGGAATTCAAGCAGCCAGATCTCAACAGCCTTCTTATTGATGTGGCTTTAGGTAACATCCTTGCGGTGGTTGTAGCCAATAAGTTCAAGTCAGATCAATCTGACTCCGATAGCGGCAAGCCAATCTTAGGTACTGGAGGTCTTCCATATACCTTTGCTCAGTGCTGTATGCCTATTCCTGGTGATGAGATCATTGGCCACATTACGGCAAAGGGCCTCGTGATCCATAATGCCAATTGCTCTAACGTACGTGATGCAAACAAGGATCCTGAGAAGTTCATCAAGGTTGAATGGGATACCGTGGTTACCGCCAACCTCGACTTCCAAACCGGTCTGCGTATTGAGCTTGAAAACCGCCAAGGCATCTTAAGCGAGATCTCAAATGCTGTAGATATTGCAGGATCACAGATTGATGCCATTAACTCCGAGACTAAGGACGACGGCACCTACCTTATCAATCTCACTGTTACCGTACGCGATCGTTTACACCTTGCTGGCATCATGCGCCGCATCAAGACCGTACCTAACATCAAGAAGATCGCCCGTCGCCGCTAATACCCCCTTATATCCTCGCTGCAGCACCACAGCTGCAGGTACTTAGCTGCAGGTACTTAGCTGCAGGTGCTTAGCTGCAGCACCACAGCTACAGGTACTTAGCTGTAGCACTCTAGCTGCAGCTAAATCGCTGCAGCCATACAGTGCTGCTAACTTCCTTAGTTAAGATCATTGCTTTGTGAAAGATAAAAGAACGATCAATTCGATATAGTGATTGCTTTTAAGCCTAAAGATCGCGGCCGTGGGTTTATCTTTTGCTCTAATGTATGTGAACGGGGCTTAGCTTTTGCTATTTCTTTGCTAGATCATGCCTATTGCTATAGCGCAATTGTGCATTTTGCATTACATTAGATGATGTAAGCTCATGCAACTAATGCATGCTTACACCTTAAGCTATTTTTAGTTGTTGCAGCACTGCAGATTGCTTCGTTACCACACTATCTTTTTTATAAAAGATCGTGCTTATATAATCTGCACTTGCTCGTATGCACGACAGCGTCCATGGATTCATCGCCATGGTCGCAAGGGACGTGTTCTCAGGACTTAACGAGGAGAGGGACCATGATCAATTTTCAAAACATTGGCAGTGAAGCTTTTTTATCCGAAAACCTCTCAGAGATCGAGAAGTTTTATGAGACTGATATCAAGCATCACAGAATCCATGCATCAGGTAATCTCTTCTTAAGTGCCATCGAGCTCCCTGCTCCTGAAGGTACTAGCGGCGTATCTGCCGATGATTCTTCTAATACCTTAGTTATCATTGCAGGACGTGCGGAAAGCGAGCATAAATATGCTGAGCTCTTATACAGCCTCAAGGATACTGGTATCCGCGTGATCGTGGCTTTTGTACGTGGTCAAGGTAAGTCTACTCCAGTGCTCTATGACTCCAACAAATGCCATGTTGAGCGCTTCTTACACTACCGTGCTGACTTTGAGAATATCTTAAGCTACTTAGACGTAGGCCCTAACTTCAAGCTTTTAGGCTTCTCTTTAGGTGGTCTGATTGCTCTTGAGTTCTGCTTCAACACCAATTACCCACACAAGCCAAAGTCTTTAGTACTGATTGCTCCTTTCCTTGGCATCAACTTCTTACTGCCTCCAAAGGTGGTCTATCCTATCTTAAAGACCCTGTGTAACTTCAGACCTTTTGCTCTGTCCTACACTCCTTTTGGCAAAGAGTATGAGCGTATTCCTTTTGAAGAGAACATTCACTCTCACAGCCAATTACGCTACAAGCTCTATCATGACTACTATGTCAAAAACCCAGAGTTAGCTCTTGCAGGACCTACCTACAAGTTTGTCCGTTGCTGTATGCAAGCTCAGCTGCGTTTAAACCGTATCAAGTGCAACTTTGATTTCCCAACTCTGTGCATGTCAGCTGGCGCAGATATGGTTGTTTCCACTACTGCAGCTAAGGAGTTCTGCGAGCATCATAAGAATGATCGTGTACCACCTAAGTTTGAGATCATCCCTCATGCTTACCACGACATCCTGAATGAGGCAGATAACTACCGTAACCCATCCTTGATTAAGGCTTTAAACTTCCTGTTCAATGGCACAACTGAGCCTGATGCAGAGGCCTTAATGGCACATACTCAATCAGAGCCTTTAGACGCTCCAGTTGAGTCTTAGCTACCTTGATAGCTCGTCTTAATACTATTTTGCTGTTAATTGCTCTAGCTTGCTTGCAATAGAGCCTCTACGAGCTAGCAACCCTTTTTAAAAAGGCCTGAAAGTGATATTTTCAGGCCTTTTTGTTTGTTTGAGAGTACAATCTAATCGGTGAAGATAACTCTAGTTGCTGTGCACATACGATAACTTTTGTCCCTTTGTGCAAATAGGCAAACCTAAGCTTGCTGATATAATCAGCTCTTTAGGAAAAGCAGCTATCGTGCTTAGACCTCAATACCCATAACCGGAGATACAAAATGTCAGATACAATAGAAGTTGATAACAGAATCCCTGTAAACATCATCACCGGTTTCCTTGGTAGCGGTAAAACCACCCTGCTAAACCAATGGGTCAACACCGAAGAGTTTAAAGACACTTTAGTGCTCATCAATGAATTTGGCGACGTTGGCTTAGACCACGAGCTCGTACAGGCTGTCGACGATACAGTTGTACTGCTTGGCTCCGGCTGTATTTGCTGCACCTTACAAGGTGAATTAGTTCAGTCTTTAGCTACTAACTTCATCAAGGCTCAAGAAGGTGATATTCCAAAGTTCAATCGTGTTCTGATTGAAACTACCGGTCTTGCCGATCCATCAGGTGTAATCGGCACCATCAATAACGATGAGTTCTGCATGGAGACTTTCCGCTACGACGGTACTATCACCGTGCTTGATGGTCAGTTTGTTCGTGAGCAGCTGCAAAAGCAGTATGAAGCAGTAAAGCAGATTGCGCTTGCAGATATCATTTTAGTCTCTAAGACTGACCTTATCGATGCCGATGAGATTGAGGCTATTAGTGAGGTAGCACGCTCTATCAATGGTTCTGCCCCAATCCACCCTATGATTAAGGGCCACATTACCCCTAAGATCATCCACGAAATTGGCCCGTACAAGGCTTTTGAAAACAAGGATGCATCCGAGGTCAAAGCTTGGCTCGACATTAAGGCACCTGCTCCAGGTTCCAATTTAGCCTCCCCAATTCGTCCTGCTGAGGCTAAATTTGATGCTGCAGTAGCTAAGCCAAAGATCATTGCTCACACCAATATCGAAAGTTTTGCTATCGAACGCGATAAGCCTATTAACTCACTGACTTTACTTGCTGCTGTTAACTTAGTGCAGCAACAGTATGGCGACTCTATTCTGCGTCTTAAGGGTATCTTAGATATCGAAGGCCAGGATAAGCCTGTCATTATCCACGGTGTACAAGGTCAGCTCTATCCAGTGGCTCAGCTTGATTCATGGCCAGAGGGTAAGAAGACCTCTAAGCTCGTATTCATCGTACGTGCTACCGTGATTGAGCAGATCAAGCACATCTTCACTCAGGCTATAGACAATCCTGATGAGTCCACTATCGACTACTACCGTCAGATCATCAATGCTGCTGACAGTGGCTATGTTGAAGAGGAAATAGACTTAAGCGATACCTATTCTGACAAGTAGACTAAAGGCCTCAATTAGCCGCTACTAGAGCTCTATGAGCGCCCTAACAGGCTTGCTCTATGGTGCAGCCAAACAGTCTAGCTATATGTGCAGCCAAACAGTCTAGCTCTATGTGCAGCCTAAGCAGCACTAGGCAAAAAAAACGCGCTATGCTCTTTCGAGGATAGCGCGTTTTTTAACAAAACTTTAGAGAAACTTGCTTTCATCATCTGCCTAACACTTAATTAGGCATGGACGGGCTCAAAAGAGCCTTAGCTACGCTACAGCCAAGTTGCTATAGCATTATTGGTAATCTTTGATTAGCGCACTGCGATGCAATCGATAAGCACCTTTGCACCTTTTGGTAAACGGCTAACTTCTACACAGCAGCGTGCTGGATAAGGCGGAATGAAGTAACGCTTATAAACGCTGTTAACGGTATCAAAATCGTCCATATTAGTGATGAAAACCGTGGTCTTAACCACGTTATCCATGTGCAGACCTGCAGCTTCTAAAAGATGCTTAATGTTAATTAAACAGCGGGCAGCTTGCTCAATAACAGTCTCCGGCATGGAGCCATTTTCATCAATAGGAAGTTGACCTGAAAGGTATATAGTTCCATTAGCGTCTAAAGCACAGCTATAAGGACCAATAGCTGGCGGAGCCTTATCAGATTTTACAGGCTTGAACTTAGTTGACATATCACTCCTTAACAGGTGCAACACCTTGTGCGTTTAAAACTACTTTTCGTCTACCTCGTCAAAATCATCATAGCCTAAAAAGTCATCTTCAACAGCACCATCTTCAGTACTATTAAGTTCATTTTGTGACTGATTCTTCTTTATTGTTCTTAAATGCAAGTAAATTGCATCACGAGAGACGCCCAATAACTCTGAAATGATCTGAACTGAATTACGTAAGTTGAATAATCCAGCATCATTTAACTTACTGATAATCACCTTGTTCTTTTGACGCTGATTAATCTGATCGTCTGCCATTACCTCGTCACGGATCTTATTTACCGAGTTGGTTAACAGATCATTTAAGTCAGTAGCAAAGTACTCGTGATTGCCTTTACCTGCATCGATAGACTCAAAGTCGTTGAACATGAGATTGTAGGCTCTGCGCATTGGTGTTTGCAGGTCTACGTTAATGCACAGTAAACCAATGGCCTTACCCTTAGGGTTGGTGATGACATTGGTGATGGACTTCATCTCATGACCGTCGCGAGAAATGGTTCTATAAGGACCATAGGAGGTCTTACCGGTTCTCTCGAACTCTTCAATAATTCTTAAAGCCTTATCGGTAACTGGAGAACCAATTGCGCGACCAGTTTTCTCGCCGTTATGAATGTAAATAATTGATTTTTCTAAATTGTGCAGCGAATGCAGCACAACTTCTACACTGTCTCTGAAGATCTGTCCGAGCATATCTACAATCAACTTGTATTGATTGAGGATTATTTCATTACCTTTACTCATTTGTGATACTCCAAAGACCGCAACTTACGCTCTTTTTTAACTAAGTTAACATAACAGCAATACTATGTTAGTCCTATCATGTACTAGGTTGAATTTTAGATAGAGTTGTTCAGGCCCTAAGTACACAAGAGCTTCGCGCTAGTTGATGTTTGTGATTGCCACTACTACGAGATAACTATACCTAGATTAGGCTGCAAAAGTTCATAGGATGTATGTATATGTGAGTTCACTCAAATATAATTGAGCCAAATCACAATATAATTTACATTTTTGCCTCTAGTCATATGCGCGTAAGATCAGATGCAGCCTAGTGTTGCGCGATTTTGCAAACTAAAATTTAACTCAACTTTTAATAGAATTTTTGACCCCTAAAAATTTGAGCGAAATTAGTTTTAACTCAAATTTTTATCCAGTAATTTTGAGCGAAAATAGTTAATTAAAAACCATCTAGTAGCCCACTAAAGCTTACAATGCCTTACATAAGGCTAAAACAATCATATATATGCATACAAGCAGCTCTAAAACTCGATAAATCTTACGATCGTAAATTTGATCGAGACATAAACCAAAACCAACAAATAAGCCCCTTAGACCCCATTAAAGTCTAGCAAGATCGCTACTTGATGATATTTTCTACCGATCAAATTATTATTCTTAATTATTTAGCAAACTAGAAAAGACTCCAAGCCGCCACTCCCACACTCCAACTCTACCCACAAGACCACCACATAACTCACCAAATTAGAAGGTCACCAACAGTTCTAGAGTAGTTTAACCACCGTAAGGCATAGCCCAACTAAATACATAACACCCTTCACAAAAGATGATCTAAATATACGTTCACCACCCTCCTTCACGCGGATCAAAATAGCATAAATATGCCGTTTTCATAGGGTACTAGAGAGGGTGACAAAGAGGGTCAAGAACCCTATGGTATAGGGTTAGATAACATGCCAAACACCCACCAACATACCCACATAACACTTAAACTGCGCTACCAAATGGAGGCTTTTATAAAGTTAGCAGCCATCCTATAGAGTGTCTTTTGAACGGATGAAGCAGCGCCTCAGACAGGATTAGAAAATGCAGATCCAGGCTACAAAGCTTGGACCATCACGCCCTTGAAAATAGAAATTGCAATCAAAGTAAATATTGGGCAATAAAAACCCCTGCAACCACAAGGGCTGTAGGGGTCTTTTTTTTTAAGGCAACAATGAACACTCACTGCTGCCTAACTGAGATAGTAGCAAGTAGATTACTTAACTACAGTGGTGGTCTCAGTGGTGGTGTTAGAACCAGTTACGTTAACAACAACGCGACGATCTGGTGATAAGCACTTGATGAGCTCGTTACGTGATAAGCCATCACACTCAGTGCCAGTTACAGGCTCTGAAGAACCAACACCATTAGAAACGATAGCCTGAGCTGGTACGCCTAAAGCAACTAACTCGTCAGCAACAGCCTTAGCACGCTGCTCAGATAACTTCTGGTTGTAAGCTGCACGACCGATACGATCAGTGTGGCCAGTTACAACGTACTGAGCGTCAGCAAGCTTGCTCTCGTTAGCAGCGGTAACAACCTGAGCAACAGCATCCTTACCCTCAGGGCTTACCTTGCTTGAGTCGAAGGTAAAGAGGGTGTTAGCGTCTAAGGTGTAGGTGTTAGTAACGGTATTGGTTACAGTCTCTTCAACCTTAGGAGCTTCTGCAGGAGCTGCTGCAGGAGCGGAACGGCCCCAAACGTAGTTCAGACCGATGTAAGCCATGTCCATATCGAAGCCGATACCGGTGGTGTCTGCCTTATTGTCGTATACGTCAAAGTAACGATCGTAGCCAACACGCACGTCAAGGCTTGGGGAGAGGTCAACAGAAACGCCAACACCTACTAATGGAGCGAACTTGCTATCGCTGCCTGAACCCATAGCGTACATACCGCCGCCACGTAAGAAGATGTCAGCGCCAGTCTCGTTTAATGGGAAAGCAAAACGAACAGCCAGCTCTGGGCCGTGTACGTTTACATCCTTGTACTCAGTGGTGCCAACGCGCTGAGCCTTGATACCATTGATGTGCTTGTAACCGCCCTCAAGGCCGAACCATGGGGTGAAGTTGTAACCAGCGTAGATACCAGGTGCAAAGCCGTCAGTGTTGTTTGACTGGTAGATGTCACCAGCTGATGGGGTATCCCAGTCAGCATTTACATAGCCAGCCTGAACACCAATGTAACCAGTGTTGCCAACAGCAGCACTTGCGGTACCAGCAGCTGCTAATAAAGCAGCAGCAACAGATAAAGATAAGAAATTCTTCTTCATGATTTTTGATCCCCCGCAAAGGTAAAGACACACTACCTGTACTGAAAATCAGTGATAAAACCCTACGGAAATGGTTTTCCAGGTAAAGGTCCTAAGAGAGTGATAGCAAACAAAGAGGCTACCACTTACTCGTAACTCTAAATAGCTTGAAGTCGCTGCAAAAGTCCTCTATTGCAGACCGTGATTGTGTCTGAACATTTGCTTCTACATCAGTAGTAAAGACACTTAGTATTTCGGCATCCGACAGCGTAGCCACCTTAGGCTAAACAGGGATCTCAGACATATACAAAAACGGATTTTTTCGGGCTCCATGGCCTTTACAAGCTATATTATTTACATCTATAAGTGTTTTGCAAGTAATTTCGCTTGATGAACAGCACTAATAAGAGTGCAACGAACTGTGCTATTTCAAAACACTCTATATCTCATTTACTTTAATTATAACAGCACAATCTAAGGCCAATCTTAGCTAAATCTTGAATCACATAGATCTTAGCGATCTTTACCCTCTTCTTTAAGATCACGGCCTTTTGCTGATCTTGCCTCTTTTACATCGAGCTTAGCAAACTCATCTGATGCTTTATCATCCTCTAAACTTGATGTTTCTGCCTCTTGTTCATGTGCATCAGCTGCATTATTAGCGCTTGCTATCGTCTTTGAACTAGCATTAGTAGCGTTAGCTACCATCTTGGAACTAGCATCTGCAGCTACTTGAGCGTCACTCTCTGCTCCATTAGAAGAATTGACTTCAATACGTGAAGTGCCCTGTGAGCCCTTACCGTCTACAGCATGCACTACGGCCTTGCCAGCAATCTTGGCTTTTTGTTCAGCAACTTCATCTTGAGGCAGAAAGCTAAATACGGGTAGAGCAAGATGGTAGCGAATTGCGATTAGACGGGTAATAAATCCAGTTACCAGACAGATGATGATGTTAACGTTTTCATTGATATAGAAGAACCTGTCTGAAATGAAGTCTATGGCTACAAACATTACGCCAATGAGCAATGAAATACTTGCGTAGAGTTCTTTTTGGAAGACTAGAGGGATACGGGCACAAAAGATATCTCGTAAGATACCGCCAAATACGCCGGTAACTACTGCGCCGATAAGAGCAATCGAGCCGCTAGCATGGTACTCCATACCAATGCGTGCGCCTATAACAGAAAACACAGCCAAACCCAATGCATCAAGAACCAAGAAAGTTCTTTCAAAACGGCTAAAGAAATAAGGCATGCGAGTAGTAATCAAAGCTGCAGCACAAACAATGAATAGATAGTGTGGATTAGCTACCCAAGTTAAAGGATAGTGACCAAAAAGCATGTCACGTACTGAACCACCGCCAATGGCTGTAGCGCAGGCAATAAACATGACGCCAAACAGATCCATTTTGCGTTTACCAGCAGCTAAAGCACCAGTGATACCTTCAGCAGTGATACCAATTATGTACAAAACGATTAAAAACATGTCACTAACCTGGAAGTACGCAGCCGCATGCTCATCATCTTGTCCTAAGAACCTGTTAGGGCCGCAAAAACTGACAAAAAAGCTCTTAGTTAGACTACTAAAAACTCCGCCACACCACTTATACAAGCTGTTCTCTTCCAAACACATCTAGAAAATGTAAAGCTTAAAGAGCAAGTCTTCTTGATGGTTTTTGCCGCTATTGTACCTAGTTGATGTGGCTTTACTAAGACGACCCTCACATGATGGGCAAAATTATCAGGCAAGTGTGGAATATGAGATCTGGGATCATATTCACAGCTATATGTGTAGCCACAGCAATATCTCTAACCTCGCCACAAAACACAAAAACCGATCTGTCTGCACTACTCTTTAAAAGACCACATATGCTCTATGCATGAAGCAAGATCTTCTTTACGAAGCACTATTTCAAAATGGTTAGTACAACTGGTATGAGCGAAAGCTTAAAGAGAGGACGTGACTACGAAGTGAGATTAAGAAGAGAACAAAGATAAACAGCGACATCATCAATAAAACGCCTACTTACGTCGCCAAAGGCTTATTTGTCGCATTTTGCAATGTTTACTAGATACAACATTACAGACATAAAAAAACAGGCTTAAGCCTGTTTCTTTCTGGATGGTGCTGGTTGTAGGTCTCGAACCCACGACCCCCTGTTTACAAAACAGGTGCTCTACCAACTGAGCTAAACCAGCAAAACCGCAGACATTATAGCAATAACTTTTTAAACGTCAACAGTCGAACTTAAAAATTTTTCAGCATAATCGCAAACTAAGAGCCAGCCTCAAGAATCTATGCATATCTACATCCACAAAATAACGATATATATCGCGTGCGCGCATAATAATCTCGAGCTAGAACCTCAAAATATCCAATGCCTACTTAATTTCAAATACTACTCAAAACTAAGGCACCAAAACCATAGGCCCGATCACTATATAGAAATGCATTGGCGATAGATCATAGGGTGTTGTACAGTACTAAACTTAGCCTACAAATCTAATTTGAGGATTTTGTTATGGAAAACGAATCAGTCATAACCGTAGATGGTAGTGGTCTTACCTGCCCTGAACCTTTAATGCTGCTACGTAAATGTGTACGTAGCTGTGAAAAAGGTCAGCTAATTGAACTCATTTCTGAAGACCCTGTCTCTTTAAGAGATGTACCAGCCTACTGCGAGTTTATGAATCATGAACTCGTAGCGATGCCTGATGAGGAACATCCAGCTCGCTATTTGATTCGTAAAGGCGGTTAACCACCTAAGCGCACATACAAAACATCATATTTATCGTATTTTACGAAGAATAATCGGCAAAGATTCATTGCTTCAAATATTGATGCATTTGTAGCTGTTAAGCCCCATAGCAGGACTAGATTGCTAAAAAGAGGTGCTCATTGAGCGCCTTTGGCTTTAGTAAGCCCTTTTGAGCGGCTTTTCTGATAGAATATATGCCGTTTTCGGTGACCTGACCTACATTAGGCTAGGCTAGGCACAGGCAGATTTAAAATTAGTGGTCGGACTTTAACAATGTCTAATACATAT
Organism: uncultured Anaerobiospirillum sp.; assembly: GCF_902485895.1. NCBI lineage: Bacteria > Pseudomonadati > Pseudomonadota > Gammaproteobacteria > Aeromonadales > Succinivibrionaceae > Anaerobiospirillum > uncultured Anaerobiospirillum sp. The sequence goes on from NZ_CABTML010000011.1 coordinate 79,170, forward strand.
GATCTACAAACCTTCCAAGGTTTGATCTTCACTTTACAAGATTACTGGATGCGTCACGGATGCATGGTTGCACAGCCTTTTGACTTAGAGGTAGGTGCAGGTACTTCACACCCAATGACCTTCCTGCGTTCCTTAGGCCCAGAGCCAATCTCCTGCTGCTATGTTCAGCCTTCACGTCGTCCAACCGACGGCCGTTATGGCGAGAACCCTAACCGTTTACAACACTACTATCAGTTCCAGGTTATCTTAAAGCCATCCCCTGATAACATTCAGGATCTTTACTTAGGTTCCTTAAAGGAGCTTGGCTTTGACCCAACCGTAAATGACATCCGCTTTGTTGAGGACAACTGGGAAAACCCTACCCTAGGTGCATGGGGTCTTGGTTGGGAAGTTTGGCTCAACGGCATGGAAGTTTCACAGTTTACTTACTTCCAGCAGGTTGGTGGCTTATCTTGCTACCCAGTAACTGGCGAGCTGACCTATGGTTTAGAGCGTCTTGCCATGTACATTCAGGGCGTTAACTCCATTTACGACCTAGTTTGGGCAAAGACTGCTAACGGCGTTGTTACCTACGGCGATATCTATCATCAGAACGAAGTTGAGCAGTCTGCTTATAACTTCGAGCATGCTGATACTGATTTCTTATTCAAGATGTTCGAGCAGATGGAACAAGAGAGCTCCAACCTCTTAAATCTTGAGAAGCCTCTCCCACTGCCAGCTTACGAGCGCATCTTAAAGGCAGCTCACTGCTTTAACCTTCTCGATGCCCGTCATGCTATCTCCGTAACTGAGAGACAGCGTTACATTCTGCGCATCCGCACCTTGTCCAAAGCTGTTGCTGAAGCCTACTACATATCTCGTGAAGATCTTGGCTTCCCTATGTGCAAGCGCGGTAACTAATCACCGCCTAAAGGTCTCCTGATTGAGGCAATCAAATTACCTTGCACTCAGGATAGTAACAAAGCATCAGCAACTGAACATGAGTGTTGCCTTTCATCGAGTAGTACTCGCTAGAAACAATATGGATGATGCTCTAACACTCAACATTGTTTAGTTGCCCTGTAAATAACAGGTTCAAAATGGAAAAGTTAAACTTACTTTTAGAATTAGGTACTGAAGAGTTACCTCCAAAGGCTCTGCGTAAGCTTGCAGAGTCTTTACACGAGAATTTTGTAAAGCAGCTGCAGACTGAAGGCTTAGGCTTTTCTGCCTCTAAGTGGTACGCCACTCCACGTCGTTTAGGCTTAATCATCTCCGCTTTAGATGTTAAGCAGGCTGATCGTGAAGTTGAGGTAAAAGGTCCAGCCATCAAGGCTGCTTTCGACGCTGACGGTAACCCAACCAAGGCCGCCTCTGGCTGGGCTGCTGCCAACGGCATCAAGGTTGAAGATGCACAGCGCTTAAAGACCGACAAGGGTGAGTGGTTATATATCAAGACCACCAAGCAAGGCACTGAGACTAAGAGCTTAGTTCGCGACATGTTCGACAAGTCCTTAGCTGCTCTGCCAATCCCTAAGCTCATGCACTGGGGCGATAAGAAAGATGAATTCGTTCGTCCAGTACACACTCTGTGCATGATGTTCGGCGACGAAATCATTGACGGTGAAATCTTAGGTGTAAAATCCTCCAACCTCATCAAGGGCCACCGTTTCATGGGTTCTCAAGAACTCACTATTAAGAATGCAGATACCTACGTTGAGCAGCTGCGCAATGAGGGTGCTGTAATCGCTGATTTTGAAGAACGTAAGGCTGACATCAAAGCTCAGGTAGAGAAGCTTGCTGCATCTGTAAACGGTGAGGCTGATCTTGATGATGCTCTGCTTGAGGAAGTTACCTCTTTAGTTGAGAACCCACATGTATTCTTAGCTTCATTTGAAGAGAGATTCTTAGAGGTTCCTTCTGAGGCTCTGGTATACACCATGAAGGGTGACCAGAAGTACTTCCCAATCTACGACAAGAACGGCAAATTACTGCCTAAGTTTGCTTTCGTATCCAACATCAACCCAAGCGACACCACCGCTCTTATCTCTGGTAACGAGCGTGTAGTACGCCCTCGTCTGTCTGATGCTGAGTTCTTCTTCAAGACCGATCGCAAGCAGTCTTTAGAGTCTTTCTACCCACGTCTTGAAACTATCGTTTACCAGCAGGATATCGGTACTATCGCTTACCGTTCATCTGTAGTAGGCAAGATCGCTGCAGCTATCGCTCCTAATGTTGGCGCTGATGTAGCTTTATGTGAGCGTGCTGCTCGTTTAGCTAAGTGCGACCTTGCATCTACTCTGGTTACTGAGTTCACTGATACTCAGGGCATCATGGGTATGCATTACGCTGAGCTTGATGGTGAAGATAAGGATGTTGCAGCTGCTATCTTTGAACAGTACTGCCCACGCTTTGCTGGCGACCAAATCCCAACCCGTCCAGTACAGATTTCTGTAAGCTTAGCTGAGAAGTTAGCAACCTTAATCGGCATTATGGGCATCAACCTCATGCCAAAGGGTGACAAGGATCCATTCGGTCTGCGTCGTGCTGCCATCGGTGTAATTCGTATCGTTATTGAGAATAAGCTCGACCTTAACCTCGTTGAAATCATCAACAAGGGTGTTGAGTTCTTCGGTGACAAGTTAAAGTCAAAAGAGACCGCAACTAACGTAAGCGACTACATCTTTGCTCGTCTCAAGGCTTACTACCAGGATCAGGGTATTGGCGCTGAAATCTTCCAGGCTGTACTCTCCACATCCCCTGTATCACTGCTCGACTTTGATAAGCGTGTTAAGGCTGTGGTTAACTTCAAGCAGCTCAAGGAAGCTGAAGACTTAGCAGCAGCATACAAGCGTGTTAACAACATCCAGTCTAAGTCTGGTCGCGTAACCGATGCTATCAATGATGCTCTGCTCAGCGATGAGGCTGAGAAGCAGTTAGTTCAGCACATCCGCGCTATCGAGCCAGCCATCAACGAGCTGTACAACGAAGGCCACTACGACAAGGCTATGACCAAGCTTGCTGAGCTGCGTGATGATGTAGATAACTTCTTCGAGAAGGTTATGGTTAACGACAAGGATGAGGCTGTTAAGAACAACCGCTTAGCTATCCTCAATCAGTTAAGCCTGCTCTTCTCTAAGACTGCAGACATCTCTGTTCTTTACTAATAGAGCAGTTCATAACTAATTCGACCGCACAAAGGCGAGCCCAAGGCTCGCCTTTTTCATATCCCCAAAAAACCATTGCTCCACGCCACAACTAAAATGTTCCACGTGGAACATTAATTCCTTTAGTTGCTATCTTTGCTTCAATAGCTTCAAATCACAACTAAACCTTAACCAAAAAGATCAGCCCTTCCAAAGCTTACCGTGTTAACTTTTAACTTCGTCCCTCGAACGTAGCGATGTTAATAAATCATGCAGGCACGCCAACCAGAACATAATTCAGCCATTCCAAAGCTTAGCCTGTTAACTTTTTACTTCGTCCTTAGAACGCAGCAATGTTAAAAAATGCAGTTGTCATCCCGACTACACACATAATTCAGCCATTACAAAGCTTAGCCTGTTAACTTTTCACTTCGTCCTTAGAACGCAGCGATGTTAATAACATCCTGCTAGCATGACCACCCGAACTAAACTCATCCTCACAAATGAATTGGCTTGTAGATTTTTTTATTAATTGTTCCACGTGGAACAATTTTCATATGAACCTATTCAGCCAAGTACTTATGTCGACCTGAGAGGTTCATTTTTCCCACAGCGTTTTGTGATGTTTAGGCGTGAGTGTTCCACGTGGAACAATTGTCATATGAACCTAATTCAGCCAAGTACTTAAATCGACCTGAGAGGTTCATTTTTCCCACAGAGCTTTGGGATGATTCGGTGCTAGTGTTCCACGTGGAACATTTTCATATAACTATGGAAGCCAGGCGCATTAACTCGACACAAGCAGCCCACTTTTCCCTCAGTGCTTTGAAAGTATTTAGCCATGAGTGTTCCACGTGGAACAATTGTCATGTAGACCTATTCAACCAAGTACTTAAATCGACGTGAGCCGTTCACTTTTTCCAACAGCGTTTTGTGATGTTTAGGCGTGAGTGTTCCACGTGGAACAATTGTCATATGACACACTGCAGCCAACCACCTCAACTCGACGTGAGCCGTTCACTTTTTCCAACAGCTCTTTTAGCTGACTTCGGATTGATTGT